>JAFXJH010000001.1 GCA_017532425.1 Clostridia bacterium
AGAAGAAGTACGGCAAAGCCGTGCTTCTTCTGTTTATTTGAGTATTTAGAGTTGAAACTGGCAATTCGAAGAATTGCTAATCGGCGCTAAGAAAACGTGCTGCAAGATCAAATATCGGCGCCGATTTTGGTTCGTAAGTCCTGTCGCCCGCATAAAAACAAAGGATAGGCAACGCCTATCCTTTGTTTTTGTATGATGCAAAATACGCAGAACCTCACAAATCCGAAGGATTTGTTAATTTGCGGTGTGTTAAACGAACGGAAAGCGTTTATGTGTGACCGCAAATTTTGGTTCAGTAAGTCTTGTCGCCCGCATAAACAGAAGAAGTACGGCAAAGCCGTGCTTCTTCTGTTTATTTGAGTATTTAGAGTTGAAACTGGCAATTCGAAGAATTGCTAATCGGCGCTAAGAAAACGTGCGGCAAGATCAAATATCGGCGCCGATTTTGGTTCAGTAAGTCCTGTCGCAAAAAAATAGCGGATAGCTAAAGTCTATCCGTTATTTTTATTTAATACGTCTTGATTATATTTCAGTATTATGATAAAATATTTAATAAGATCGCATTTGACGTCATAACTCGGTGGATGCGAAATACTTAAGAATTTGCGGACCTCGATATGAATACAGAAAAGATTGATACTAAAAAATGGAACGAGCTTCTTGATAAGGGAGTCGAGGACGGAGCTTTCCCTTGCTATGCATCTGCAGTAGGACGGGGAAATGAGCTCTTTTTCAAGAGCATTGGCGGAAACAGAGCACTCTATCCGACGAAGCTTCCTTTGACAAAGGATACACTTTTCGATATGGCGTCGCTGAGTAAGCTTATCGGAACAACGATGGCAGCACTCAGACTTATAGAAAAAGGAAAGCTGAGCTTAAATGACAGAGTAGGCGATTTCTTTGAAAGCTGCTATGGAAAAGAAGATATAACGATATATCAGCTTATGACTCATACTTCGGGAATACCGTCGTTCTTTCATATGTGGAAGATGAATATCGATCCTCGCGATGCTGCGCGCGTCATACTTGAGCATCCGCTTTCTGCGCCTGCGGGAAGCAGCGTAATATATAGTTGTATGGGATATATCCTTCTCGGTAAGATACTTGAAAAAATATGCGGAGAATCGCTTGATAAGATCGTTCAAAGAGAGGTTCTTGCTCCGCTTGATATGAAGGATACCTGCTACTGTCCGACGCCTGACAGAATATGCGTTTCAACAGAAAAGAAGGCTGGCTCAGATGAATATATATGCGGTCACGTTCACGATGAAAACGCCTATTCGATAGGAGGAATATCGGGAAATGCGGGACTTTTCTCAACGCTTGATGATTGTATCAAATTTGCAAGTATGATATCGCGTGAAGGAGAAGGCTTCCTTCAAAAGAGCACCTTCGATCTTGCAATCAGCGACCATACCGAAAAGATATCAAGCTCTGCGCGCGGACTCGGATTTCAGCTTTACAGAGATGAAATATATCCCGGCGGACAGATGATGTCACGCGGAAGCTACGGACATTCGGGATTTACCGGAACGTATATCTACGTAGATAAGGATACCAAGATATTTTGCATATTTTTATCAAACAGAGTACATTTCGGAAGAGAAACAGATCTCTTTTTTGAGCGTAAGCTTGAGTTTTTCAACAGAGTATTTTCGGATATAAGGGGAATAGAGCTGTGAATAAGAGAAAAATATTAAATGCGGTAGACCGCCCCGATGCTTGGAAAAAAGCACTTTCGGGAAAAAGAGTCGGACTCATAACCAACCCGTCGGGAGTGGACAGGAATCTCAGACTGACCTTTGATATCATAAGCAAAGAGTCAGATCTTGTTTGCCTTTTCTCACCGGAGCACGGAGTGCGCGGAGATAAGCAGGCGGGTGATCACGTTGAAAGCTATACGGATGAAAAAACGGGCTTGCCCGTTTACAGCCTGTTCGGAGGAAGCAAAAATATAAAGCCCGAGATACTTGAAGGACTTGACGCCGTAGCCTTCGATATACAGGATATCGGAGCACGCTTCTACACTTATATGTACACCCTTTCCTTTGCTATGGAGGACTGTGCAAAGTATAAAAAAGAAATGATCGTCTTCGACCGTCTCAATCCGCTTGGAGGAATGTCGCCGCAGGGGACGATTTTAGAGCGTGAATTTTCTTCGACAATAGGCAGATTTCCTCTCGCAACACGCTTCAATATGACGATAGGCGAATATGCCAAATATATAAACGATACCGAAAATATTAGCTGTGATCTTACTGTTATCCCGATCGAGGGATGGACGCGCGACTGTATATTCCATGATACCGATCTTATATGGGTGTCACCGTCTCCAAATATACCTACACCCGATTCGAGTTTTTGCTATATAGGGACCTGCATTGCAGAGGGCACGAATCTCTCAGAGGGAAGAGGAACCGCGCATCCGTTTGAAATGATAGGAGCACCGTGGCTCGATCCGGAAAGCGTTATTTCATATATGAGATCGCTCGATCTTCCCGGTGTGAAGTTCAGACCGTGCCACTTCGCACCGACCTTTTCAAAGCATAGCGGAGAGCTTTGTCACGGAGTTATGCTTCATATAACCGATCATAAAGCCTTTTTGCCTTTTGAAACGGGACTGTATCTTTTCGATCATATAAGAAAAAATTTCGAAGAATTTAAAATACTGAAGCCGAGCGCAGGAGGAAGATCACACCTTGATCTTCTCATGGGCTGTAACGATTTTAACTTTGATGATTTTAATATATCAGCTTTCCTCGAAAAACTGAAAAAGCAGCTTTCGGAGTATGAGGAAAAGATAAAACTATACTATATGTACTGATATCAAAAATAATAATAGAAAGAGAGAAAAAAATATGTTACTTTCTGCAAATATGATAAGATTTCACGATGCATTCGGAATGAAAAAGACGATCGATATCTTCTCCGATGCGGGATTTGACGCTATGGATTTCAATAACGACGTTATCGAATATTCTACCTCCGAGCATGATAAGGATTTTTATATCGATCTGAAAAACTATGCAAAAGAGAAGGGAATAACAATATGTCAGGCGCACGCTCCTTTTCCGTCAAGCTACGCAGAAGAGGATAAAAGCGCTAAAAGATTTGAAGAAATAGTTAAGGGAATGGAGAACGCATCATATCTCGGAGCTCCGATGATAGTAGTTCACCCTTGCACTCATCTTAACTACTCGGCAGAGGGAAATGCCGATATCCTCTTTGAGTATAATCTTGACTTCTACAGAAGACTTATACCGTATGCAAGAAAATTCGGTATAAAGATAGCAATTGAAAACATAGGACTCGATTCGGTCACGTCATCTCCCGAAAGATTAAATAAGCTTTACGATACACTAAACGATCCGGTATTTACAATCTGCTTTGACGTCGGACATTCTCTGCTTCAGAAGGTCGATCCTGCAGAGGCGATAAAAATCATAGGCGACAGACTTGTCTGCGGATGTACGCATATTCACGATAATACGGGCGTCTCTGATACGCATACACTGCCTTATTACGGAAATATCGAGTGGGAGAGCGTTATGAAAGCGCTTGCCGATATAGGCTATGCGGGCAATCTCAACTATGAGGCATCCAATTTTATATGCAAAATACCGGTAGAGCTTCGTCCCGACGGTCTCGCGTATATGGCTAAGGTCGGACGTTATCTTATACGGAGATTTGAGCTGTATAAAACAGTAAATAATTAAAGCATAAACAGTCCGGATATCTTTACGCCAAAAGATGCTCGGACTGTTTTTTTATGATATTTTTTCAGTTTACTTGATTTGACAGATTTGATGTGATATAATAAAGATATCTTGAATTCGTACGTAGACAAATTAAGACAGATTTTGCGAGAAATATTCTGTAAATCTTTGTTGCAAGTTTATTATTTCGCCTTTGAAGCTCTGAAGCTCCGGTGAATTCGCCATACTTTGCAATAGCTTAAGGCAATTTACCTCTGTTGAAATAGAATCGGTATTTACAGTATCGTACAGAAGCGCAGATTTGTTTTCTTTGTGTGAGCCAATTATATGCTTTTCCAGTATTTCAAAAATACGAGAAACATATTCGTAAGCCGTTTCTTCTTTATCAAGCTTAACATATATTACAGCAATTTCATAATAGTCAGAAAGCAAAGGCAGATCGTAAGATCCGGCGTATTTGCTATCTAAAACAGTTTCATAAAGCGCAGCGGCTTTTTTGTAATAAAACAGTTTCTCTTCGAGTGGCATATCTGGCAGGATGAGTTGACGGATAGAACATTCGGCAATATCTGTTATACAAATGATGTTCTTCAAAATTTGATCTCGATACTCGCATGTATCCATAACAAATTTTGCATATACTTCACGGCTGTGACATAGCTGAGGCAGCTTTTGATAATAATATTTTCCTTTTTCCTTGATATCTTTATCATCAGATTCGGAGCAAAGCTGTAGCATAATGCGGTATATCTCATTTCTTATGTCATCATTTGGACAGTATTTTTCGGCGTGTTCTGCAAGAGAGAGCATTTTTTCTATGTATATTTTTTTGTAAAGCTTTTTACGAAAAACGTGTAGCATTACGGCCGGATAATTGCTATAGTTCTCAGGATCCAGCTCTATTTCACTTATCCACGCCTGATATACGCCATCCCAATCACGTTTGGCACCAAGATCGTGTATTTTTTTCTCAAATTCACGGCGATGCTCGGTACTCCAAGCAAGCTCCATATCAAATAATGAATCTATAGAGCATTTAAAAAGCAGCGCGATTCGCGGTAAAAGATATATGTCCGGGGATAGCAATCCTCGCTCCCATTTTGAAACAGTCTGAGAGGAAACTCCGAGGCTGTCAGCTACCTCTTCCTGAGTCATATTACTGCCTGTGCGCAATTCTCTTAATTTCTTTTTTAATTCCATAACTGTTTTACACCTCGTTTTTTATTATAACATATTATATCACAAGCTGAACAAATTGTAAATAGACATTTATTCACTTAAAAATGTCCGTTTTGTACTGATTTGTTGCTATACAGAAAGAAGCATAGTATGATCCGTACCAAAGAAAACAAAATAGATATGACGACGGGACCGATGTTTGTAAATATCATTCGGTTTATGATGCCGCTGATACTTACAAACCTGCTGCAGCATTTTTATAATGCCGCAGATATGATGATAGTAGAGCTATCGTCAGAGCCGGATGCGGTCGGTGCTGTCGGCTCTACAAGCACCTTCTTGTCTCTGATAACGAATTTGTTCATCGGATTCTCGGTAGGTGCTAACGTCGTAGTAGCCAAAAATATCGGAGAAAATGATAAAGAATCGATATCGCGCGCCGTACACACCTCAATATGTATGAGTCTTCTGTTCGGCGTAATAGGCTCTGTACTGGGAATTATTTTTACACGTCCGGTACATGTGGCTATGGGATTTTCGGGAAATCTCTTAGAGCTTGCCGTGCGTTATTCGTATATTTATCTTATATGTATGCCGTTTTTGTCTATGACGAATTTCCTTTCGTCAATACTGCGTGCGCAGGGAGACAGTAAAACCACGCTTTATATACTTACAGCCACAGGACTTCTCAATATCCTTCTGAATCTCTTTTTCGTGCTTGCGTTAGGACTTTCGGTAGAAGGCGTTGCTATCGCTACGGCTATTGCTAATCTTGTTTCCGTAGTAGCACTCTGGCGGTATCTTATGAAAAAGGGCGGAGACTGCAGAATATCACTTAAAAAGCTGCGTATTTACCGCGCTCAGTTTGCTGAAATATCTCGTATAGGATTTCCCGCGGGAATACAGAATGCACTCTTTTCTGTCTCAAATATGCTGATACAATCCTCTATACTTCAGATAAACAATACCCTGACTCCTCCGGGAAGCGAGTATGAGCCGGTAATGAAGGGAAATACAGCTGTTGCCAATATAGAAAGCTTTATTTTCAATGCGCTTGCGGCTACAACGGTTACCTCAAGCACGGTCACGGCACAAAATATGGGAGCGAGAAAATGCAGACGGGCGCGTACGGCTTTCGGATATATCTGCTTTATATCAACGGTTATAGCGGTCGTGATGACAGGTGTATGCATACTGCTGAGAGACCCGATACTCTATTTGTACGGTGTTAAAAACGCACAGGATATTCTTTCAACGTTAAATTATAATACCGCAATAACGCGAATATTCTGGAAATGGCCGGGATTTTTCATCTATGCTATTATGAATGCCTGCGCAGGAACGATACGCGGACTAGGAAAATCCTCTACGTCTGCAATAATCACCTTTTTCGGCACTTGCGTTTTCCGTATAGTATGGATATATACGGTCTTCAGATATTTTGAAAATCTTGAATCGATATACATATCCTATCCGATATCATGGCTGATTACCGGAATATTCTTCCTCGTTGTTCTTTTCATACTGTTTGATAAAAAGATCAAAGAAGACGATAAATATAATATGAATACGTAAAGAAAATACCATCGGTATGCTTACCGATGGTATTTTGCTTTTATTTCATATAAATATATCTTTCTCCGGGCACGAAAATATGATATTTCTGTGTGCGGTTTACCGTCATAACGCTGTCCACAAAAAACGCGGACGATACTTTGTTTACGTCATAAAGATCGTGATGTACGGGAATAAGAAGATCGGATTTTATGATCTTTGCAAGTGTCACAGCTTCTACAGAATCGAAATTTCCGATTATATCGTTGGCATTTCTGAAATAATCTCTGCCGTTTATAGGGAGTATTGATACGTCGATATCTTTAAGTCTTTCGACAAGACCGTCGTACATACACATATCACCTGCGTGGAATATTCGCGTGCTCGCACAGTTGATTATATATCCGAGCTCGCGGTAGTTTCCCTCACTGTCGGTGTGAAATACTTCGTGTGCGGAAGGAATAGGAGTTATCCTGAAGCAGTCAATAACGATATCATTGTCGGCATAAGCGGGAATTATTCTCTCTTTATCAATACCGTAGGACGCTACGGTATCTACCTCGGGTGCGGGAATAATAAACTTGGTGCTCGGGTTAACGGAAGCGATTTTAGTAAGCGTCCAAGGGTCGCAGTGGTCGTAATGCGTGTGAGTGCAGAGAACGGCATCGAGAAAATCAAGATCGCTTGCGTCTATCGGTGCAGGGTATAATCTTTTCCATTCAACGTACTGACAGCAGTTTTGATCTACGTAATCGCTGAGATACGGGTCAACGGCAATAAATTTTTCTCCGCTGTGAATTATGAATCCCTCCTGGCCGAGATAATGGAGAGATATTTGTGAATCGGTGAGCTTTTCGTTTAAAATATTTTGTTTTTTCATAAAATATCAATTTCCTTTAAAAAAATAAATTTTCCTATTGACAATTATATCAAATGTTGATATAATTGTCAATAGATAAATCGAAAGAGGTTTAAAAAATGGCTGAAAAATATATTACACAAAGCAAGCTGAAAAAGAACACCTTGTCTGATATATTTATAATAATACTTAATAAGAAGCAGACAACAAGACGAGAGATAGAATACGAAACGGGATTCAGCTGGGGTACGGTATCCTCAAACATCGCTTTTTTGCTTGAAAAAGGCTATATAGTTGAGGAAAAGAGCGAGCAAAGCGGAAACGTCGGCAGAAGCACGTATACTCTAAAGCCTGCATCAGAGGGAATAGTCAGTATAGGACTTGACATAAACCGCTCGGGTCTTTCCTGCGAGGTGGTCGGACTTGATTCGTCAGTAAAGAATAATTTTACCGCAGATTTCAGCGCTACGACACAAAACGAGTTAATAAGAGAGGCAGAAAATATATGTCAGAGAGCGATAGAGTGGTGCAAAAATAACGAACAGAAAATATTCAGTATGGGAATTGCCATCCAAGGCGCTGTAGACGGAAGACACGGTATATCTCTTAAATTCCCGGGCATATCAGATTGGAAGGCTTATAATATAAAAGATCACTTTGCGCAAAAATTCGATCTTCCCGTATACCTTGGTCACGACCCGAAATGTATGCTGCTCGGTGAGATCTGCCTGCAAAAATCGGATAACTGTCTGCTTGTGCGTATAGATGACGGTATAGGTATGGCGGTGTCGCTTGACGGTAAGATTCTCGATGATACCGAGCGTCTTGAAATAGGACATACCGTATCGGTGCCAAACGGAAAGATATGCAGCTGCGGAAAAAGAGGATGTCTTGAAAAATATGCGTCTGTGAGCGCTATCGCCGAAAGCGCGAATACTTCAAAGGCTGAAATATTCGCGTGTCCCGAAAAATACGAGTCTGAGATTACAGATGCGGGAGATCATATGTCGCTTGCACTGTATAATATGTACGTCATATTCAAGCCGCAGAAAATGATACTTACAAGTGACTGTGTTCATCTTGAAAAATACGTTGAAAGAGCAATATCGCTTGTGAAAAACGAGGATCTTGAAATATGCATAAAACACGACGTCTCCGCAGCATACGGAGCGGCTGTGGAATCAATGAAATCGGCTGTAAAGGCTTTTGTTATTTAAAATATTGAAATTTAAAAGGAGCATAATTTATGAGATGTGTTGTAATTGAAAAGCCGAATAAGGTATATATGACAGAGCGTGAGCTTCCCACCCTTGCAAAGGGATTTGCGAGAATAAAGGTCAAGGCGGCGGCAATATGCGCGACAGACCTCGAGGTAGTCGAGGGAAATATTCCTGCGAATTATCCGATAACACCGGGACACGAATGGTCGGGCGTGGTCACTGAGGTTGCAGATGAAAATAACTCACATTGGGTCGGTAAGAGAGTAACAGGCTCAAACGACGTTTCATGCGGCGTTTGTGAGGCGTGCAGATCGGGAAACTGGAGATACTGCAAGGACTTTGAGGAAATAGGCTTCAAACGCCACGGCGCGTATGCAGAATATATTGACGTTCCCGCATACGGTCTCGTAGAGCTTCCAGACGACCTTCCGTTTACTCACGCAGCTCTTGCAGAGCCCTTGGGAGTGGCTCTAGGTTCGTGGGAAAAGGTACAGCCCGAGTACGGAAAGACCTGCCTTATTATTGGCGCGGGCTCGATAGGTCTTTGCTGTCTTGCTGTTGCAAAGGCAATCGGAATGCGTAAGATCGTAGTTGTTGCTGCAAGCTCCAAGGGACTTGCTATCGCAAAGAAGATGGGTGCTTATGCGACGGTGGCAACTCGTGAGGAGGATCTTTTCGAGGCGATGAAAAAATATCATCCCGAGGGAACCGATTATTTTATGGAAGCAACCGGCGTTGAGGAGTGTATCTCAAACAGTCTTAAGCTCTGTAAGAAGGGCGGCTCGGTCGCACTCGTAGGCTACGGACGAGGAAAGACTATGTCTATCCGAATTGACGATATCCACATCAATAATCTGCGTCTGATAGGTGCGGGTAACAACTGGAATCAACACAAAAAAGCAATTCAGATGATGGCTGACGGCGTTGTGGATATGGAGCCGATGGTTACCGAAACACTTGATCTGTCCGAATTCCAAAAGGGTCTTGACGACGCTAAAAACCGTCCTGCCGGATTTGTCAAGGCGATATTCACCTTTGACGATAAATAATTCAAAGCTATGGAAAGAAAAAAATATTATCTCGGAATAGACCTCGGAACGTCTTCGGTAAAGGGCATACTTAGAAGCGCCGACGGCGAAACGTTGAAAGCACGCTGTACTTATAAAGAAAATACACCCGAAGAATGGTGTAATTCTATGAGATCTCTTATATCCGAGCTTTACGATAAGGTATCGGGAAATATCGCCGCGGTGTGCTTTTCCTCGCAGGTTGGCACGTATATCGTCGATCGAAAAGAGGTTATCTCGTGGAAATCGAGCGCGGGAAGAGAAGAGCTTGATTATATAAAGTCACTGATACCTCAGGATGAATTTGTAAAAGAGATATCAATGCCTCATCCTGATCTTATATCCTATCCTCTGCCGAGACTTGTGTATATTCAGAAAAGATTCTCCGCAGAGTGTGAGGTACTTATGCCGAAGGATCTTCTGATAAACGAGCTTACCGGCGAAAAGGTAACCGATTATTTTTCAATGCGCGGTATAGCTGACCTCGAGAGAGAAAGATACGCGGATGATCTTATAAAAAAGCTTGGTATAGAAATAAAATTACCCGAGCTGAGATCGCCGGAGAGTATAGCGGGTTACGTTACCAAAGAGGCTTCTCAAAAATATTTTCTGAAAGCCGGTACACCCGTTTATCTCGGATGTAACGACTTTTTCGCGGGACTTTTGGGTATGGGCGTGTATTCTGTCGGAGACGCATTTGATCTTTCGGGAACGAGCGAGCATATCGGATATATTTCAGAGGACATAAACCTGGGCGGATTCGTCAGCGGCAAGTATTTTACGGGAAACTGTACGTACGGCGGAACAAAATCAAGCGGAGTATCCTGCAGCTTTGCAATCAAAAATTTCGGAATAAAGGATATTGATATAGACAGTATGCTTTCATCAGATCCGCCGATATTTTTGCCCTATCTTTGCGGAGAAAGAGCACCTATCTTCGATGAAAACGCACGAGGTGTCTATTTCGGAATAAATGAACATACCGACAGCAAAGCGCTTGCCTATTCGGTACTTGAGGGAGTGGTTTTCAGCCTGTACGATATAGCGAGCAGTATGAATTTGCCCGTCTTTAAAAGGCTGATATGCGGAGGCGGCTCTGCCAAGGATGCTCTTATGAACACTCTTCGCGCGACTCTCTTTGACTGCGAAGTGGTAAGTGTGTGTGAAAATGACACCTCTGCACTCGGTGCGTGTATGCTCGGTATGGTTGGCGAAGGTGTATATGAAAATATCTCGGACGCTGTTTCATCCTGTGTAAAATATTCTGTGCCGATAAGACCGGAAGGAAAATACCGCGATATACTGAAAAAGCGTTTTGAAATTTATAAAGATCTGTATGAAGATCTGAAAAACACCTTCGTAAAATTCGGAGAGATCCGATATTAATTAATATTATTTAAGGAGAAATAAAATGAGTTGTGTAATTTTCGGCGCGGGAAAGATCGCGCGCGGCTTTGTAGGACATCTGCTGTATCTGAGTAATATCGACTTCACTTTCGTTGAAAAGGTCGATTCACTCGTTGATCTTATAAACGAAAGAGGTCAGTACACGGTAAACATTTTGGGAGATGCGAGCAAAAATACCATTGTTACGGGTGCAAAGGCGCTGAAATTCTCTCAGACCGAAGAAATTTCCGATGTAATAGCCAAAGCCGATTGCATTTTCAATGCGGTTGGAGGAAAGAATCTCGGTGAGATAGTTCCGTTTTTGACAAAGGGTATAGAAAAACGCGCAGAGGCAAATCCGAAGCCTCTTAATATCGTTACTTGCGAAAACTGGAAGCTTCCCGCAGATATCCTGCGTAAAGGAATTTCGGAGACTATATCTCCCGAATACAAAGAGTTTTTTGAAGAAAACGTCGGTATTACCGAAGCTGTAATTATGCGCTCGGCGATAGAATCCACGCCCGATATGCTGGCAAAGGATCCTCTTGTTGTAAACGCACAGGACTTTTGGGAATTTCCGTATGACGCGAGCCGTCTGAAGGCTCCGATGCCCGAGGGAATGATATGTCAGAAGCCGATATATGAGTTTACCGGCTTCCTTGAAAGAAAGTTCTATACTTATAACGCCGCAAACGGAACGACCTCGTTCGTGGGTGCGCTCCTCGGATATAAATATATAGCTGACGCAGCTCACGACGAAAGAATACTCGACCTTCTGGACGGAGTATATAAGGAAACGGCAACAGCGCTTTCCAAAAAGCATAATTTCCCGTTTGACGAGCAGTGGGCGTTTACGCGTACGTCGCTTAATAAGCTTCAAGACAGAAATATCGTCGACTATATAGAAAGAAACGCAAGAGACCCTATGAGAAAGCTCGGAAAAGACGACCGCCTCGTAGGATCTGCAAGACTTTGCCTTGAATACGGTGTAAAGCCCGACTCGCTGGCTGTGGCTATAGCGTGTGCAATGCACTACTTCGAGCCTACTGATGAATTTGCAGTAAAGCTTGCCGAAATACGCGAAAACGAGGGATATGACGCAATTCTCTCGAAAGTATGCTCGGTAGAGCCCGAGAGCGAGCTTGGAATACTCGTAAAAGAAAAAATTGAGCTTATCAAAAAGTGGGGATGGTTAAAATGAGCAAAATTGTAATAATAGGCGCAGGAAAGACCGGTCGCGGATTTCTTGCACGCCTGCTTAAGGATAACGAAATAGTTTTTATAGATAAAAACAAAGATCTTATCGATATGATGAAAAAGGAAGGCAAGATAGATATCGATTTTTTCGGAAATAAAAAGCCGCATATTTCAGTAAGCTTTTCTGCGGCGTATACCTGGGATGATATCGATGCAAAGGTATTTGGAGATGCAGACGTAATACTTGTCTCTGTAGGCGGAACGAACCTTTCAGACGTTGGCTCTCAGCTGAAAAAGTACATAAATGCGGACGCAAAGATAATCGTGTGCGAAAACGCTTCCTCGCCTGCTAAAAAGCTCGGTGACGCTATCGGGATGGAAGGTATTGAAATTGCCGAATCTACAGTATTCTGCACGACCATAGAAAAAGAAAAGGGAAGCATAGCAATAAATTCCGAATGGTATCCTTATCTGCAGTTTGATAAAGATGCGTTTAAAGGCGAGTGCCCACAAATCGACGGTCTGAAGCCCGTAGAGAATTTCGGCGGATTTCTTGACAGAAAGCTTTATACCTATAACAGCGCAAGCTGCATAATAGCATATCTCGGCGCGCTTAAAGGCTATGCCGTTTACTCGGATGCTGCAAACGATGAAGAAATACTCGCACTGCTCGATAAAAACTATGAGATAATAAACAAGTGCATCTGTAAGGAATACGGATACGAAGAAAACGATCAGAAGGAATTTGCACTTCTTTCGCGTGATAAATTCACCGATACGACTCTTGTAGATACGGTTGTACGAAACGCGCGAGAGCCTCAGAGAAAGATAACCTTTACCGAAAGAATAGTTGCACCTATGCTTCTTGAAGAAAAATACGGTATGGACTCCTCCGTGCTCGAAAAAACGCTTGCGGCGGCACTTCTTTATACACCCGAGGAAGAGACCGAGTGGAATAAAATACTCGCCGAAAAGGGATATTTCGCAGTCCTGACGGATATTTGCGGACTTGACGAGCATAGCGATATCTTTAAACGTGTTCTCAAAATGGCAGAAGAAAAAAATATACTTTGATAAATTTACCGCCTGCTAATAAACGGGCGGTTTTTATTTTGGAGCACTTTAATGTTGACAAATAGCTTGATAAATGTTAGAATAGCGGAAGTGCCGTATTAAGCTTTTTCGGAGCGTATTTACGGTATAAAAAACAAAGTAAAAACTAAAACGATATACTCTTCATTAAGCTATTATGTGTTAGAAACTCACAAGGTTACGTATAACTATAATAACGGATCGCTTGATACCGCACATTACGTATATACATATGATACGAGCGTATCTGAACCGAGATTAGAGTCGGATATTGAATATACCTTCTATTACAATGAGAATGGTTATATTTCAGAGGTTGCAAGCAAATACAACACTGAACACAACTATACCGATGATAAGCACGTCTACACATACAACGACATATATTTCTACGCCGAATAAAATTTAAAAACAAAAAATCACTTGCACTCCCGAAAAGAATGCAAGTGATTTTTCTTTAATTATTTTCAACTGTAAGCTTTCCCTTACAGAATACCTTCTTTATATTGATATCTTTGTCGAAAACGCAGATATCGGCATCGTAACCTTCGAGCAGCGCTCCTTTTTTGATATCAAGTCCCATCATTCTGATAGGATTTACCGTCATCATTTTAACTGCACTGTAAAGAGGCACTCCGACGTTTACCATATTTCGGATAAGTCGGTCGGCGGTCGCAATACTTCCGGCAAAAGCACTTCGGTCCTCAAGCTTTGCTACACCGTCTTCGATAATAACGGGAAGCGGATCGTTCATACTGCCGAGATAGCTTTTCGTGACATTTTGTCCTGCCGCGCGCATAGAGTCGCTAATCAGCGCGATGCGGTCACAGTTTTTAAACTTGGTAACATATGACAAAAGAGCGGCGGGAATGTGGCAACCGTCTGCGATGATCTCAACGTTCATACCGTCGATATAATATGCCGCTTCAAGGACGCCCGGGACTCTGAATCCTCCGCGTCGTATGATCGTACTCATACACGAGTAAAGATGCGTTATGTGGCGAAATCCGAGCTCGTAGGCAGAAATAACGCTGTCAAAGTCGGCATTTGAGTGAGCGATACTCAGCGTTATGCCGTTTTCACGGGCAAACTCTGCAAATTTTTCAGCACCCTCTATTTCGGGAGCAACACTCCAGCGCTTTATATCTCCGTTTGACGCGGCGTATATCTCGGTATATTCCGATTCGTCGAATTTGCGGATATGCTCAGGCTTCTGTGCGCCTGCCTGCGATGCGGAAATGTACGGCCCTTCAATATGTATACCGAGAAGAGAAGGGTTGATGCGGGGATCATTTTTGGCGTTCTGATATCTTTTTATCGCAGTCAGAATAGACTTCTTGTCGGCAGAGAGAAAGGTAGGCATAACCGAGGTGGTGCCGTGAGCCATATGTGCACTGATTATGTTAAAATACGCGTCTGCATCATCGTCCATATAATCGTTTCCGCCTCCTCCGTGCTGATGAATGTCAACAAAGCCTGCGGATATATAATTACCGGTGCAGTCTACCGATACGTAGTCCTCGGATACGGCTACATCAGATGCCGTAACAGCCTCTATTTTGCCGTCTGATATTAGTACATCCTTATTATCGTATCCGTCTTCGGATATCAAAATTCCTCCGTGTAAACGGTATTTTAACATTTTAAACCTCCGAGTCTGCTATATGCTGGATACGCAAAGCGCATTCAGTAGAACTTAGAATGTTTTCTGTCATCGCGCATCTTCCCGATCCTGTTTCACTGATAAACTCTGTAAGATAGTCGGACTTATATTCGTCGCAGATATATTTTATAGGCTCCGAAGTACCTTCCTTATAGACAGTCACAGATTTGTCTGTATATGAGAAGGTAAGAAGCCCTTTTTCGCACCAGAACCTGAATTCCCAGTACGTAGGCATTGAAAATACCTGCGTGGGCGCCGAGTAAGATACGTCTGCAAGAAGTCCACCGCCGTTACTCAGACGCGCCATAAAGATTGCCGAATCCTTGAAATCCTTGTGCTTGTATGCATAGGAATTCCATACTCTTGCGGCGTCGATACTACTTATTTCAAGTCCGCTTATCATTCTTACAAGATCTATTCCGTGAATTGCAAGATCGTTTATAGTACCGCCGTGCATACCTTCCTCGAAATACCAGGATGGGCGGTGCGCGTAGTCGATACAGTGCTGACCGTTAAATGCTATATTTCTGACCTCACCAAGCTCGCCGCTTTTTATTATCTCTTGCGCCCTTATCGACTGCGCGATATATCTCAGATCAAGCATACAAGCGATAGTAAGCGATCTTTTTGTCGCGAGCTCTCTTATCGTATTAAGCTCGGAAATATCAGTACATATAGGCTTGTCGGCAATTACGTGCTTGCCTGCAGAAAGCGCCTTGATAACCGCGCTTCCGCGATCTCCGTAAGCGTTTCCGATAGCTACAGCATCAATATCTCCGCTCAGCCATTCATCGTAGGACCTACCGGAGAATTTCGCACCGAGATTTTTCTCGGCGGCTTCTCTTGCGGGAGAATAATTTTCGATGCAGTCAACTATTTCGAAGCTGTCGCAGGCGGATACCTTTTTGTAAAGTGAATTTATGTGCGAGTGACGAAATCCGTAAAAAAGTATTTTTATCTTCATAGCGTCAGATCACCTTTGATGCGCTGTCCCTGTCAAGGAACATTTTAGCACCGCTGTGAGTGCGAAGGGAGGTGGCGGGGCATATTTCTCCATACTTGCCGAAAAGCATAGCCTCTACGGCATTTGCCTTTGTGATGGCGGGGACTGTGCATATCAGATATTTTGCCGACATAAGCGTGGGAATCGTGAGCGTAAGCGCATACTTCGGAACCTTGTCGATAGAGGGGAAGCATCCGTCGTGGACCTGCTGCATACGACAGATCTCGTCAAGCTGAACCTCTTTTATTACCTTCGGATCGTTAAAATCTGCTACGGGCGGATCGTTGAAGGCAATATGACCGTTTTCGCCGATACCCATACATACGACGTCGGGTCTGAATTTTTCAAGAAGCTCGGTGTATTTTTCGCATGCAGTTTCAATATCATTCTTGGCGGGAATGAGATTAACCGATGCAAATCCCGCAAGTGAAAAGATATGGTCACTTAAATAGCGTGCAAAGGATGCGCCGTCTTCAATTCCGAGCCCTACGTATTCGTCCATATGAAACGCGTTTACACGGGAGAAATCGATATCTTCGTTAAGCAGGGAAGCGAGCATCTCGTTTTGTGAGGGTGCAGCGGCAAAGATCACGTTGGCAAACTCTTTTTCCTTCAGGATCTCGTTTATTGCACGCGCTGCTTCTTTGGCTGCGGCTTTTCCCATTTCCGATCTCGTATCGTAAACGTACGTTTCGAGCTTTTCGGTTTTTAATGTTTTTATAAGCATTTGAATTCTCCTGTCAGATCTTTATTTCGTTTATGTCTTCCCATTTTCCGCTTTCCATAGAACGCATAATTGCGTTTATTATGAAAACGGGAGTTATGAAGCTTTCGTAACTTTGCTTCATTTCCTTTCCGTTAAGAAGATCGAGCATATCGTTCATTTCGTGTCTGAAGCTTTGAGGCGTAAATCTAAGTATCTCGCTTCGTGATTCCTTAGATCCGTAGACAGATGCAGTATAGTATCCTATGCCTTCAATGAAGGTCGCGTTTACGTTGAAGCTGTCATAGCGCGCAGTAAAGGTAACTTCTTTATCTCTTCTGTCTGCGTGTATCTGTGTGAGCGATCTGCCGAATATTGTTGTCATGATCTCAACAAGATGCTGTGCATAGAAGTAAAATCCGCCGTAAGGGCTTGAAAGCTGTATCGGGCAGGCAAGAGAGCCGCCGCGTATATCTCCACAGCTTTTTTCGCGTACAGCTTCTGCAAGGTCGAGCGTTTCTTTAAGTGCCGCGCACGTGCTTCCGCCGCAAAGACGGATGCCCTTGTCCTTTGCCACGCGCATAAATTCTATAGCATCCTCTTCACTGCAGGTAATAGGCTTGTCAATAAACATAGGAATACCATCGTCAATATACGGCTTTGCATACTTGTAGTGATTGTCGCCGTGACGCGCTGTTATCATTATTCCGTCCACCTTGCCGCGAAGCTCTGCGTAATCTTCCATGATCCTTACGCCGTACTGATCGTGAAGCTTTTGTACAGCCTCAGGCTCGTTACTGTAAATTCCGACTACCTCGATCTCGGGATAGTTGCCCGTGCTTATAAGCTCGAGAAAATTTTTGGCGTGTGAATTTTCACATCCGAGTATAGCTATTTTATACATAAATGATCCTCCATATAAGCTTTAACGCTGATACATCTCAGTCAAACTTTACGGGAAGCGGATTTTGGGCGTGACAAGCCTCGATTATTCCGATGACCTGCGCGGCATATTCTGCCTTGATGTCAAGCTCCTCGCCGAGCATTACGGAGTTGTAGAGCATCTTGTAAAAATCCTTTACGGCAACGTCGAAGGATGATCCGACTATCTTTTCGTGCTCTTCGGTAAAATTCAGCTTTTCAGAACAGTAAACGGGATTTCCCGAATCATCGGAAAGTGATTTTCTTATTACCGGTCTTTCGGGATATGCCGAAAAATCGTCTATGTATTTTAGAGTGTATTCCTGATTTGTCGAGATGAGCGTACCCTTTGTTCCGAAGATCTTAAATACGTAGTCACCCGAAAAAGCATCTGCCGAGATTATTTCGATATCTACTGCGGGCTTACCGGGAGCGGTAAGAATTATCTTTCCGTAATCGTCGCTGTCACCGCTTGTAAGAACCGTTCTGAGCGAAGAAAACGCAACCCTTGCGTCCTTGTCCCAAGAGAGAAGATCAAGCGCCTGACCTACGGGATGAGGTCCTGTGTTGTAAACACCGCCTGCACAGCAGGACTGAAGAGTCTGCCAGTCCCATCTTCTTGCAAATCCCGAATATTTCAGATTTATCTGTATTACGTCTCCAAGCTTTCCGCTCGCAATGATTTTCTTTACGTTTAAAAATGCAGGTGAATAGAGCGACTGATGGAATGCCGCTACAACGGTACCGTTTTTCTTTGCCGTATGAATAAGATCCATACATTCATAATATGAGCGTCCAAACGGCTTTTCTGAAAGCACGTTGAATCCGTGGCTGAGAAGATTCTTTGTTATTTCATAGTGCATCTGAGAATAGGATGCGTTTACTACAACGTCGATATCTTTTCTGTCAAAAAGCTCTCTGTAGTCGGAAAGCGTATCGCATCCGAATTCGGCAGCTGCCTTTATTCTGCGCTCATTGTCACTCTCTACTATACAGACTACCTCGCAGAAATCATTGTTGTCGCTTTTGAAAAATTTGCCGTGGATATTTCTTCCGCTGCGTCCCTGGCCGATTATGGCTACTCTCATTTTTTTCATAAATGTATTCCTCTCTTTGTAAATACTTTATTATAGTATATCACAATAAAATTTGATTTACAATTGTCACTTTTATCTTTATTATTGCATTTTCTACTTTTTTGTGTTATACTTGCAGGGTAAATGCTTTTTAGGAGAGAAATATTATGTTTCAAAGAGAGATAGGAAGCAGTATTTTAGAGGTATCGCATAAACGCATCGAGCATCCAAGGCAAAGCGTATACTTCAATCATATCCATAATCATTGCGAGATCCTTTTATTTATAAGCGGAGTTGCGGATTATAATATTGATGGACAGATGTTCAGACCGTCGCCGTATGATATGCTTTTCATACCTGCCGCGACCTATCATTATCTTATACCGACAGAGTCTGTGCCGTATGAAAACTACGTAATAGGTATCGAGCCTAAAATACTCGATACAGAAGGATATAATAAACTCTTCTCGTCACCGCTTATGATAAGCATAAAGGACGATCCTGAGGTAAAAGGCTTTTTTTCACGCCTTGATTTTTACGATAAGAACTATTCGGATGCCGACTTTAACAGCGGAGCACTGCATCTTATACACGAGCTTGTCACGTATCTGAGGTATAGAAAAGACGATCTGCATTTTGTACATAGCGGAAGCCTTGAGCATATAGACGAGATAATAAAATATATATCGGACAATATTGAAAATCAGATAGATGCAGATAGTATAGCAGAGCATTTCTCGCTGTCAAAATCTTACGTGCAGAATTTGTTTTCACAAAATATGCACATAGGACTAAAGAAATACATTATGCAGAAAAAGATATATGCCGCTGATAACGATCTCTCCTTGGGTATCGCTCCGTATAAGGTTTGCGAGAAATACGGGTTCGGAGATTATTCTATCTTTTACCGTCTGTACAGAAGGACCTTCGGATATTCTCCGAAAAGCCGTAAGTGATTTTGCATATAAAACACGCGAACGTGAATGTTTATACAAAAAATATTATATTTTTTTATAATTTATTCAAAAAATCTGTGTAAAGCTATTTACAAATCGATAAAAATGTGATACAATACGCGCAATTGACTTTTCAGCGTAGAAAAACCGAAGGAGGTAAAAAGGATGAACGGTCAAACAATTCAGATTCTGATTGCAATGATAATATATATGGCGATCGTAATTATCATTGGAGTCACATTTTCAAAGAAAGCAAACAAAAGCTCGGAAAACTACTTTTTGGGCGGACGCTCGCTCGGACCTTGGGTAACAGCAATGAGCGCAGAGGCATCCGATATGAGCGGATGGCTTCTTATGGGACTTCCCGGCGTTGCTTATTGGTGCGGACTTGCTGATGCCGCTTGGACGGCGATAGGCCTTGCTATAGGTACGTATTTCAACTGGCTTATAGTTTCAAAAAGACTCAGAAGATATAGCGTGAGAGCAAATAACGCTATAACGCTTCCCGAATTTTTCTCGAACAGATTCCGTGAAAAGAATAAGGTAATTATGACACTTGCAGCGCTTTTCATTCTGATATTCTTTACAGTATATGCGGCAAGCTGCTTCGTTACCTGCGGAAAGCTTTTCTCGTCGCTTTTCGGCGCACCTTACGTAGCAATGATGATGGTAGGTGCGATATTCGTACTTGCATACACCCTTCTCGGAGGATTCCTTGCGGAAAGTGCGTCTGACTTTATGCAGAGTATCGTTATGATAGTTGCACTTACTGTTATAGTAATAATCGGTACCGCGAAAGCAGGCGGAATCGGCGCTGTGATCGAAAACGCGCAGGAAATTCCCGGATTCCTTGAATTCTTCGGACTTGCTACACCCGCGCTCAACGAAGCGGGTGAGCAGATAGTTGAAGCAGGCAAGCCTGTCTTCGAAGCGGCATCTGAATACGGTATTCTCAAGATATGCTCGATGCTTGCTTGGGGTCTCGGATATTTCGGTATGCCTCAGGTACTTCTCAGATTTATGGCTATACGTAAAGAGGACGAGCTTAAGCGCTCAAGAAGAATCGCAATGGTATGGGTAGTTATATCTCTTGCGGTAGCGGTATTTATCGGTATCATAGGCAGAGAAGTATTCCCGACAGAGCATCTTACAGCGTCTGACGCAGAAAATATATTCATTACACTTGCAACGACCTCGCTTCCTGCTATCATTGCCGGATTTGTTATGGCAGGAATTCTTGCGGCAACGATAAGCTCCTCCGACTCTTATCTTCTTATCGCCGCTTCGGCACTTGCAAAGAATATTTTCCAGGGTGTTATTCATAAGAAGGCGACCGATAAGCAGGTTATGCTTGTAACAAGACTCACTCTTCTTGCTATTGCAGTCGTAGCAATAATTATAGCACTTGACGAAGACAGCGTTATATTCCAGGTAGTATCCTTCGCTTGGGCAGGATTCGGAGCAACATTCGGACCTCTTATGCTTTTCTCGCTCTTCTGGAAGAGAGTAAACAGAGCAGGCGCTATTGCAGGTATGGTAAGCGGCGCGGGTATGGTATTCCTTTGGAAGCTCGTTATCAGTGAGATAGGCGGCGTATTTGCCATCTATGAGCTTCTCCCCGCATTCATCTTCTCGTCCATATGCATAGTTGTTGTTTCGCTTCTCACAAAGGCTCCTTCGAAGGAGGTCGAAGAAGACTTCGAGGCTGTAAAGAATCAGAAATAATCAGCTAAGATAATATCAAAAGACCGATGATCGTATCTAATGATCATCGGTCTTTAATTTTATAAGGTTACGCCGTCCTTAAATATTGCAAGCTCGTGCTTGTCAAGAAGCTCGGAGGCGGCTTTTATTTTTCCCGAAGCTACCGCTAAAATATAATCGGTAAATTCTTCGGTGAGAGTGTCCATGGGCTTGCCCGAAAGCAGCTTTCCTGCATCAAAATCGATCCATTTTGATTTAAACTCCGCAAGACGGGAATTGCTTGATATCTTAAGAGTGGGAACGGGACATCCGAAAGGAGTGCCACGTCCGGTAGTAAAGAGAATAAGCTGTGCTCCCGATATGGCAAGCGCACCGGAGGCTACAAGGTCGTTTCCGGGCGCACGGAGCAGAGAAAGACCCTTGGTGCTTACCTCTTCACCGTAAGCAAGAACGTCCTCGACGGGCGCTGTACCACCCTTCTGAACGCATCCGAGAGATTTGTCCTCGAGCGTTGTTATTCCGCCTTCCTTGTTTCCGGGAGAGGGATTCTCGTCCACCTTTTCGCCATAGCGCATAAAATACTTTTTGAAATCGTTGATAAGATCAACCGTCTTATAAAACAGCTTTTCATTTCTGCAGCGGTTCATAAGTATCGTTTCTGCACCGAACATTTCGGGAACCTCGGTGAGGATAGTGCTTCCTCCCATCGCGATAAGCGAATCGGAAAATGAGCCGAGCAGGGGGTTGGCTGTAATTCCCGAAAATCCGTCCGAGCCTCCGCATTTAAGACCGACGATAAGGTCGGATGCAGGGCATATCTCACGTCTGAAGCGGTCTGCATATTCGGCAAGTGAGCGTACTATCTCCTCGCCCTCTGCGATTTCGTCGCTGCTTTCCTGACAAACAAGGAATTTGACCCGCTCTTCATCATACTCGCCAAGACGCTTTTTAAGCTCTCCGATGTTTCCGTTTTCACATCCGAGACCGACGACGAGAACAGCGGCGGCGTTTGGATGTCTGATAAGACCTGCAAGATAGTCAAGTGTCATAAGACAGTCCTCGCCAAGCTGTGAGCAGCCGTACGGGTGATTGTATGAATATATTCCGTCAATATTCTCGGTCTTGTATTTCGCAGAGACGCTTTCGATCTCACGTACGATGGAATTTACGCATCCAACGGTAGGAATTATCCATATTTCGTTGCGTATTCCGACTCTGCCGTCCGATCTTTTGTATCCCATAAAGCTTTTGGGTGATTTGGGAGCTAAAGGCTCGACGTTCGGATCGTATTTGTATTCAAGCAGTGATCCGAGATTCGAACGCGTGTTGTGCGTGTGAACGTGCTCTCCGATAGCGATGTCTTCCTTTGCGTGACCTATGGGGAAAGCGTATTTTATTATGTTTTTATCTTTGGGAATATCGGTAATAGCAAATTTGTGGCCCGCGGGAATATCGTTCTTAAGAAGGATGCTTTTTCCTCCTATATCAACGATTTCTCCCGCAGAAAGAGCTTGAACAGCAACCGCTACGCTGTCCTTTGCGTTTATCTGAAGCGCCTTCATCTTATGCCTCCACGACGGTCTTAAGTGCCTTGACAGCGTCCATACATATAAGATCGTACCACTTTGTTACCTCGGTAGTAAATCCCTCGTAGAGCGAAAGATCTTCGCCCCAGAAGCCTTCGTTTGAAGATGCAAGCTTTACAAATTCAGAGGAGGCCTTGCCACTGTTTTCGGCAAAGAATTTAAGAACATTCTCATCGTCGCGGACAGAATATGTGTCTCCGTTTGCTCTCTTTGCGATCAATGTTCGGTCAATAAGCTCACTTGACGTGTAGAATGCAAGGAGCGCGGCAAACGAGAACGTGATAAGCCTCGGAAGCTCTCCGTTATTTTTTACATAATCCTTAAAGGAGGGAAGAACTCTTGCTTTCCACTTTGAAACAGAGTTAAGTGATATAGAGAGAAGCGCGTGATCGATAAAGGGATTTTCAAATCTTTCAAATACAGAGTCTGCAAAAGCGAGCACCTCGTCAGCGGGAAGATTTACCTGCGGTGCAATTTCGGTGCGAACAACAGAGCGGATAAATTTGCCCATAATCGGATCGTACATACAGTCGCGTACAATATCAAATCCGCAAAGATAAGCCGCAAGCACGGACGATGTGTGCGCGCCGTTAAGAACGCGGACCTTTCTTTCTCTGTAAGGCTTTTGATCGTTTGTGAAAACTACGGGAAGTCCTGCTTTGTCGAGCGGAATTTCAGAGCTTATATCCTTGTCGCTTTCGATTACCCAAAGCGCGAAGGGCTCTCCGACGTCGATAAGCTCGTCGGTATATCCGATCTCTTCGTAGATCTTCGATGCGGTCTCCGCACCCGGATAACCGGTTACGATCCTGTCAACGAGAGTACTGCAGAATATATTTTTTTCATTTATCCAAGCCTTGAACTCGTCGGGAAGCTTCCATATATCGGAAAGCGCGAGCACGCATTCCTTAAGCTTTCCTCCGTTGTTTTCGATAAGCTCAACCGGGAGGACTATAAGCCCCTTGTTTGCATCTGCACCGAATTTCATAAATCTCTTATAAAGGAATTTCGTAAGCTTTCCGGGATAAGAGGAGGGAAGGCCTTCGATAGAATCGCTTTTGTCAAGCACGATGCCTGCCTCTGTTGTGTTCGATACTACGAATCTGAGCGAATCAAGCTCGGCAAGCGCCATATATTCCTCGTAATCGTCGGCGGCATCAAGCACCTTCGATACGGATGTGATAACTCTCTTGTCATTTACCGTCTGAGAGTTTTCCTTGCCGCGCAAAACTACCGTGTAGAGGTTGTTCTGCTTGTCAAAGCGCTCAAGGCTTCCGAATGAGATTGGCTTGATAATAGCAATATTTCCGTCAAATACGCCCTTTTCGTTGGCGATATCTATCATATAATCTACAAAAGCGCGAAGAAAATTACCTTCTCCGAACTGCACAACCTTTATAGGTCGATCGGTGCGCGCAATATTTTGCTCGGTGATATTTTTCATAACTGTGTTCCTTTCAGTGTGCATAGGGTAAAATAAACACGAAATGCCTGTATCTTAGTTCATTCCGAAATATTTTTCGGCATTGTTATAGCATATACCGCGTACGATCTCCTCAAGCTGAGCGTCATCGTCGGGATATTCGCCGTTTTCTACCCATTCACCGATAAGACTACAAAGTATTCTTCTGAAATATTCGTGACGTGTGTAAGAGAGGAAGCTGCGCGAGTCTGTAAGCATTCCGACAAAGTTTCCGAGTATCGAAAGGTTTGCAAGAGATTTGAGCTGTGCTTCCATTCCCGATTTCGTATCGCTGAACCACCAAGCGGAGCCGTGCTGTATCTTACCTGCAATTTCTGTGCCCTGGAAAGCACCGATTATCGTGTCGATAAGCTCGTTGTCGTGAGGATTGAGCGAATAGATTATAGTCTTGGGAAGAAGTCCGTCTATTTCAAGAGCGTTAAGGAATTTAGCTATTGCGTTTCCGCAGTCATAGGTAGAGATGCAGTCGTATCCCGTGTCAGGTCCGAGAGTGTTGAACTTTGCTGTATTGGTATTTCTCTGCGCGCCGTAATGGAGCTGCATTACGATGCCTTTCTTTGCATATTCGCGTCCGAGATGGATAAGAATAGCCGTCTTATATTTGTCAGCCTCAAGCTGTGTTACCTTTTCACCTGCAAGAGCTTTTGCGAAAATTGCTTCAACCTCTGCATCGGTAGCTTCCTCACAAACGACGTAATCAAGTCCGTGGTCGGTAGCCTTGCATCCGAGCTCACAGAAATAGTCGAGTCTCTTTGAAAGAGCCTTTTTTACGTCTTCTGCTGTATTTATTTCGATCTCGGCAACCTTGGCAAGCTTTGCAATATAATCTGTGAAGCCCGCTTTTTCAATGTTAACAGCCTTGTCGGGACGGAAGGAGGGAAGAACTGCTACGGGGAATTTACCTTCGTCACGGAGCTTTTTGTGCCATTCGAGGCTGTCGATAGGATCGTCGGTCGTTCCGATCATTTTTACGTTGGATTTGAGAATTATGCTGCGAACTGACATATCATCCTCGGCGAGCTTAGCGTTGCAGATGTCCCAAACCTCTTTAGCGGTCTTTTCGTTCAGTATACCGTCATATCCGAAATATGTTTTAAGCTCGAGGTGTGTCCAGTGATACATAGGATTTCCGATAGCCTTAGGAAGCATTTTTGCAAAGTTCATAAACTTTGTGTAATCGTCTGCATCTCCCGTGATCTCATTTTCGCAAACACCGTTGCTTCTGATAAGACGCCATTTGTAATGGTCGCCGCCGAGCCATATCTGTGTGATATTATCGAACTTTCTGTCCTCATATATTTCCTGCGGATTGATGTGACAGTGATAGTCGATTATCGGCATTTCCTTTGCGTAATTATGATAGAGCTTTCTTGCGGTCTCATTCTTCAAAAGAAAATTTTCATCCATAAATTTCATATTTTTACCTCTTTCTTTGTTTAGAGAATTTGTTATTCGTATGCTTATATTATAGTACGTTGATCTGAAAAATCAATTAATACGTCAGACAATATTCATTTTATATGTCACAATTTTAAAGTTTTTATGCCCTATCGACAATTATTTGTATTCTTTGATTTTTGTGAAGCAATCCTTTACGGTATAATAGCCTTGCTTGGGATTTCTGTATATATCGACGATCCCCTTGTTGTTCTGAGTCTTGGGACGGCTGTTCCAATCTCTGAAGTCGTCATCGATCCTGCAGTCGGCAAACTGCCAGATAGCGATTCCCGATATTTCGTCAGACGATGAAAGCTCCTCGATAAGCTCCTTCAGAACGTCGCACTGTCTGTCCTCGCTCCATTTAACGTGGCTGAACGCGCGGTATCCGTATATAGCAGCCGCTCCGCATTCGCTTATAATCACGGGTTTAGGAGAAGAAATGCAGGTGTCAATATATTCTTTGATTTTTTTATAATGTTCAAGCGGTGCGTAATCATTTCCATACCAAGTATACCATCTCGGATATATATTAAGCGAAATGATATCCTCCATTCCGTAACAAAGATCCTTGAGATGCTGGCAGGTAGCGGATGTGCGCGGACGCGACGGGTCGAGCTCTTTAAGCTGATCGTACTGAAGCTTGTAGCACTCTGCACCGTACTCGGTATGGCTCGCACATTCGTTGAGAATTCCCCATATAATTATCGACGGGTGATTGAAATGATTCAGTACCATTTCCTCAATGCAGTCTGCGCTCTGCTTCCTGAAGTTCGGATTTTTCATTCTCTCCTCGTTAAGTCCGCGCGCGTGACCCTCTTCCCAGACGAAGAAGCCCTTTTCGTCGCATAGGTCGAGGAATCTTTCGTCGTTCGGATAATGGCAGGTACGAACGAAATTCGATCCCGTGGAGGCTATGATATCAAGATCGTAGTTCATAACGTTTTCGGGAACGGCAGATCCGAGTGTTCCGTAATCCTCGTGGCGGTTGAAGCCCTTTAAGAAGACCTGCTTTCCGTTTACAAGAATTTTTTCACCGTCTATTTTTATATCTCTGAATCCGATGCGCTCTTTAAGATCATCAATATATTCGCCGTTTTCAAAAAGCTTTATGTGAGCGATATAGAGATTCGGAGTCTCGGGAAGCCACTCGTTAACAGAGTCAAACTCGGTGCTTGCCGTGATGATAGCAGAATTGTCTTCAAACACTATATTGCCGAAGTCTACAGTCTTTCCGGCAAGTGAGGCAGTAACTGTGTAAGAGCTTCGGTTATCCTCAAAACGGCAGACCTTTGCAACGAACTGTGTTTTCCATCCGTCGTCCGAGCGTGTGTTTTTTACGTGCAGATATTCAATATAAGCGTTTCCAAGCTCTTCGAGTGCCACAGGACGGTTTATTCCGCCGTATGTGCGGTAGTCGTTTGGAACGTGGAGCGATGAATCGGGCGTGAATCGATTGTCGGCGATTACCTCAAGCAGATGCTCACCCTCTGTGCATCCACTTACGGGAACAGTAAACGGAGTATACGCATTATAGTGATGTCCGATGTGCTTGCCGTCAAGATAAATATCTCCCGTATGGCTGATACCCTTGAAAACAAATCTCAGATTTTTCGAAGATGTGGATATATTCACAGAATATTTTGCTCGCCCGCGATAATCCTCAAGACCGATTACAGATTCCCAGCAGGATGGAATTACTGCGGTATAGCTGCCGCTTATATTTCCTTCGCTGTCAAGTGTTTCGAGCTTCCAGAGTCCGCCAAGCTCCTTTTGTATTCGTTTTTCGTGTGTTTCAAACATTCGTATCATATTTATGAGTATTCCTTTCTTTGAAACTGACATAAATCCAGTATTCTACAATATTTTATCATATTAATTTTCGTATTTCAATCATTTTTTTGCTTTCGCGTAATATTAAACTTGAAAAATATGATATTTTATTGCAAAATAAAACGGACATAGCTAAAATTATGCTATGTCCGATTTTTATTTTAAAGTGAATATTCCATATATACGTCGCCGTCAAAGCTTTTCCAAAGAAAGCTGCCGTTTTCGAGTGTCATATATCCGTGAGGAGAATCCTCTTTGGGTATAGATACAGAGCCCGGATTCATATAGATATATTTATCAAATTTTTCGCATTTCGGAACGTGGGTATGACCGTGAAGAAGAATATCACCTTCGGAAAGCGGCGGAAGATTGTTGCTGCTGAATTTATGTCCGTGAGTTATAAAAATAAGCTGATCACCGATGGGAAGGAGCGCATACTCCGCAAGTATCGGGAAATCGAGCACCATCTGATCGACCTCGGTATCGCAGTTTCCTCTGACACAGAGAAGCTTGTCAGATAGGGGATTCAGCATAGCTATCACCTTTTTAGGCGAGTATTCCTCGGGAAGGTCGTTTCTCGGACCGTGATAGAGTATGTCTCCGAGAATTATCATTTTGTCTGCTTTTTCTTCATAAAAGGCAGATATAAGCTTTTCGGCGTAATATGCCGAGCCGTGTATATCGGATGCAATAAGCCATTTCATTATTATTAAGTCTCCTGATGTTTTTTCTTGATTATATTACAGAGAAAGAGTTTTGTCAATCGGATTTTCAAATTTAACATCCTGCAAATTTTTTAAAAGATATTGAATAAATCAGAGAGGTGTGATAAAATACAGTAAAATATCATCATATGAGAGGAGATATTTATGAATTTTACGGAAATTGCGGAAAGCAGACAATCCTGCCGAAGCTACGACTCAGATAGAGAAATAGAACAGGAAAAGCTGGACAGAATTCTTTCCACGGCACGCCTGGCCCCGTCTGCGTGTAACGGTCAGCCGTATCATATTACCGTATGCAAGGGTGAATCGGCATCTAAGGTGGCAAGAGCAGTTCAGGGAATGGGAATGAATAAATTCGCCGCAGACGCTCCCGTGCTTCTGGTAATTTCGGAAAAGCCTTACGTGCCTACAGCGGCACTCGGCGCAAAGGTCAAGGGAATTGATTACCGCTCGATAGATATAGGCATCCTGGCGGCATATATTACGGCAGAGGCTACCGCAAACGGCATCGGAAGCTGTATACTCGGATGGCTCGACGATGAAGCCATACGCGGCATATGCGCGCTTGACGGAGCCGTAAAGCTCGTTATCACTCTCGGATATCCTTCCGAGGACGATAAGCTGCGCACAAAAAAGAGAAAAGATATCGACACGCTTGTAAGCATTGTTGAATAAACTTTTTAAATATCAGTTTAAATATCAGTTTAAATATCAGGAGGAAAATTATGCGTAAAAATTTCGGATCAAAGCCTTGGATATATCCTATGCCCGTGCTCATTATAGGCACTTATGATGAAAACGGAAAGCCAAACGCCATGAACGCGGCGTGGGGAGGTATTTACGATACCGATCAGATAATGATATGCCTTGCGCACGATCATAAAACAACGGAAAATATCAGAAAAACTAACGCCTTTACAGTAAGCTTCGCTACGGCGGATACCGTAGCTCCGTGCGACTACGTGGGAATAGTTTCGGCAAATGACGTACCCGATAAATTTGATAAAGCGGGATTCCATGCTATAAAAGGTGAATTTGTTAATGCACCGATCATAAGCGAGCTTCCGATGACACTTGAATGTAAGCTGCTTAAGTTCAACGAGGACGGAATATGTATAGGCGAAATAGTAAACGTCTCTGCAGATGACAGCATCCTCGACAGTAGCGGCAAGGTAGATGCAAAGAAGCTCGATCCCATATGCTACGATGGCGTTACACACGCATATTGGCGTCTCGGAGAAAAGGCAGGTCAGGCATTCTCCGACGGAAAAAAGCTTAAATAACAGTTAAAATCCAACACAGAAACTCTTGAGATCTGTGTTGGATTTTTCCTTTGGTATTACCGTTTGATAAATTCCGCACCGTTACAGTATTTTTGTCGCCACTACGGGATTTTTTCACTTGATTAAAATATACAAAACAGAGTGTCGCTTTTTGTGTAAAAAGACGGAGCATTAATAAAAAATTTTATTTTTAACTAAAATGAAAGTCTTCTTTCGGTTGACATTGAGAGCGTATAATGTTA
>JAFXJH010000017.1 GCA_017532425.1 Clostridia bacterium
AGACAACGTTTACAATCAGGCTGACAGCGCGGGATTCATCAATCTGTTCGGACTCCCCATCAAGGTTCAGGCTCAGGTAAACGCAAAAAATGCAAAGAAAAACTAATTTATAAAAAAAATAAAATCAACATAAACAGTTTTGAAAGGAAAACAAAAAAATGAAAAAGATTATTGCTCTCATTCTCGTAGCAGTTATGCTCACACTCACATTCACATCCTGCGGCGTTAAGGGAAAGACCCTTGCAGAAGTTAAAGAAGCAGGCAAGCTCGTTGTAGCTACATCCCCCGACTTCCCTCCCTTCGAAGAAATGGAAGGCGACGAAGTTGTTGGTATCGAAGTTGAGATCCTCAAGCTCATCTGCAAAGAACTCGGCGTTGAACTCGTTATCGAAACAATGGACTTCGACTCTGTACTTAGCGGTGTTCAGTCGGCTAAATACGACTGCGGTATGTCCGGTATCACAGTAACTCCCGACCGTCAGAAGAATATGCTCTTCACAGACGCTTACTACGTAGCAGCTCAGGTTATCGTCGTTAAGGAAGACAGCACTATCGCCGGCAAGGCAGACCTCAAGGGCAAGAAGGTTTCTGTTCAGACAGGTACAACTGCTGACGAAGGCTGCACAGACGCAGGTCTCGACGTTCAGGCTTTCGCTGCTAACGCAGACGCAAAGGCAGCTCTTACAACCGGCAAGGTTGACGCTTGGGTTGTTGACAACCTCACAGCTCTTCAGATGGTTGAAGAAGGCGACGGTCTCAAGATCCTTGACGAGTATATGACCGAAGAGCCTTACGGCTTCGCATTCGCTTTCGGTTCCGAAGACCTCGTTGAAGAGATCAACAAGATTCTTAACAAGCTTATCGAAGACGGCACCGTTCAGAAGATCTTCGACGATTTCGGCGAAGTTTACGTTAAACCCGAATAATTAACAAGGCTAACAAAATAGCAGCGGCTCCGCACCTCTTTTTCTGCAGAGCCGCCCGCTTTTTTCTTTTAAAGGGACTCCGTCCCTTTAAAACCCTGCCAAGAACCTTTTTGGAATAAGGTTCTTGGAACTCCAAAAACTTTACTGAAAAGGAAAAAGAACGCAACAAGCCTCTCACTCTGGGAGAGGTGGCGGCGTAGCCGTCGGAGAGGGTATTACTTTACACCCCTCTCACCTGCTTCGCAGGAGCTCTCCCACAGGGAGAGCCTTTGAAACCTAATTCCCGTTTTAGAAAAGTTTTTGGAAAAGATTGAAAAACCTTTTTACAAAAAGGTTTTTCAAAAAATGTTTTTGGAAAGGTGCGGAAAAACTTTTTCTTAAAAAGGTTTTCCGCGAAAAAAAGGAAATAAATTAAATGAACTGGTTTGATAAACTTCACGAAACGTTTATAGAGGGCGCACGCTACGAGTGGCTTATCGAAGGTTTCGTAAACACTCTGATAATCACGATCGGCGCACTTGCAATTGGTGTAGTCATCGGTACTGTGATCGCTATAGCAAAATATTTCAGCGAAGACAATAAAAAGCTCTTTTGGGTGAACTGGATATGCGATATTTACACTACGGTCATCCGCGGAATACCGATCACAGTGCTTCTTCTCGTATTCTTTTACATAATTCTCGTTTCAGCTGACGGAGTCACGGTTGCAATAATCGCATTCGGTATAAACTCGGGCGCATATATGGCAGAGCTTATACGAAGCGGTATCAACGCAGTCGACAGAGGTCAGATGGAGGCGGCAAGAAGTCTCGGTATGTCAAAAGCGCAGGCGATGAGCAAGATAATCTTCCCGCAGGCGATAAAGAACATTCTTCCCGCGATCGGAAACGAATGCATCGCGCTTCTCAAGGAAACGTCGGTTGCAGGTTACGTTGCGATAGTTGACCTTACACGTGCGGCAACAAACATCAGAAACAAGACCTTTGATGCGGTAAACCCGATCATTCTTCTTGCTCTCATTTACCTCATTCTCGTCGTAATAATGACAAAACTTCTCTCTGTACTCGAAAGGAGGCTGCGCAGAAGCGATGGAAAATAATAATTACATATCCAAGGAAACGCTCATAAGCGTCAAAGAGCTCGAGAAAAAATTCGGCAAAAACGAAGTTCTCAAGGGTGTAAGCATCGACATAAACAAGGGCGACGTCGTCTGCGTTATCGGTGCATCCGGCTCGGGCAAATCGACCTTCCTGCGCTGTCTTAACCTTCTTGAGCAGCCGAGCGGCGGAAAAATATATTTCGAGGATCAGGACCTCACAAGCTCTAAAACAAATCTCAATCTCCACCGTCAGAAAATGGGAATGGTTTTCCAGCAGTTCAACCTTTTCCCTCACCTCACGGTGCTTAAAAACCTCACTCTCGCTCCTATGATGCTCAAAAAGCTCTCCAAGGAAGAAGCGGAAGCCAAGGCTCTTGCACTTCTTGAGCGAGTAGGACTTGCAGACCGCGCAAGCTCTTATCCCAATCAGCTTTCGGGCGGTCAGAAGCAACGTGTCGCCATCGTACGTGCGCTCTGTATGGAGCCCGACGTTATGCTCTTTGACGAGCCGACCTCTGCACTTGACCCCGAAATGGTCGGCGAGGTTCTTGACGTTATGAAGGAGCTTGCCCGCGACGGTATGACAATGGTGGTCGTAACTCACGAAATGGGATTTGCGCGCGAGGTATCAAACCGCGTTATCTTCCTCGACGAGGGCAAGATCGCAGAAGAAGGCACTCCGAACGATATCTTCGGAAATCCTCAGTGCGAAAGACTCCGCTCATTCCTCGCAAAGGTTCTTTAAGGAAACGGCTCACCCAAAGGGAACTTTTTGAAAAAAGTTCCCTTTGGAATCCCTCAAAAACTTTACTGAAAAGAAGACTATGTTCAAAGGGCGCAAGTTTGCGGTTTTGCGTCAGCAAAATGCACACCGCTGTGTGCAAGCAAAACTGCCAAGCGATGCCGCAGGCATCGGTTTTGCCCTAAAACCCACCAAATAACTTTTTGAAAAAAGTTCCCTTTGGAATCCCTCAAAAACTTTTGTAAAACGTTTCGTTTTCCTTTTCAACAAAGTTTTGGGAAATCCAAAAACCTTTTTACAAAAAGGTTTTTGGCAGGTTCTTAGGACAGCGTCCTAAGAGAAAGGAATATATTACTATGACAAATTTTAAAGGAAGAGATTTTCTCAAGCTTCTTGATTATACACCCGAAGAGATAGCAGAGCTTCTCACTCTTGCGGAAGAGCTGAAGGCAAAGAAGAAAGCGGGAATTTCGCATAGACTTTGCGAAGGCAAGAACGTTGCGCTCATTTTCGAGAAGACGAGCACACGTACACGCTGCGCGTTCGAGGTTGCCGCACACGATCTCGGTATGGGAGTAACCTATCTTGATCCCACGGGCTCGCAGATAGGCAAAAAAGAGAGCATAGCAGATACGGCACGCGTGCTCGCACGTATGTACGACGGTATCGAATACCGCGGATTCGGTCAGGAGATCGTAGAAGACCTCGCGAAATATTCCTCTGTTCCAGTTTGGAACGGACTCACAAACGAATTCCATCCCACGCAGATACTCGCAGATTTTCTCACAATAAAAGAGCATTTCGGATCACTTGCGGGCAAGAAGCTCGTTTATATGGGTGACGCGAGATACAATATGGGCAACTCGCTTATGGTCGGATGCGCAAAGATGGGTATGCATTTCGTCGCTTGCGCACCTTCCAAATACTTTCCTGACGACGCTCTTGTTGCCGAGTGCAAGAAGGTAGCCGATCAGACGGGTGCGGTACTTGAATTTATCGAAGACCCGATACTTGCCACCAAGGGCGCGGACGTTATCTACACAGACGTTTGGGTATCGATGGGTGAGCCCGACAGCGTATGGCAGGAGCGTATCGACGACCTCACGCCATACCGCGTGACGAAGGCTCTTATGGACAACGCAGGAGCGCAGTGCCGCTTTATGCACTGTCTGCCCGCATTCCACAACCTTAACACGGGCATCGGCAAGCAGATAAACGAGAAATTCGGACTTGACTGTATGGAGGTCACAGACGAGGTTTTCGAAAGTGCTCAGTCTATAGTATTCGACGAGGCGGAAAACCGTATGCATACGATAAAGGCTGTTATGGCGGCTACTCTTTAATTCAAAAAAATAAAATCCTCGGAAATCGGCGCAAATGCGTGTTTCCGAGGATTTTTGTTTGTACTTTTTTATCAGTTGTCCGAATATTCTCTTCTGAACTTCTTCCAAAGCGGAGTAGCGATAAGGCAGACCGCCGCACCGAAAATGCTGACGAACACCCAGAGAAGTATCGTCATATTCCATCCCTTTGATTCCGCAACCGCCGCAAATCCGTAGGTAGAGAGCGCCGCGCCTATGTAAGTACAGGCGTTGAGCAGACCCGAGTAGGTAGATACCTTGCCGCTCTTTATAAAGCGCTTGGGCACGACCGTTATGAGCATAAGATTTATTCCGTGCATGCAGGCTACGATAAGAGCCATAAGCAGCATCGATGCCACAACAGATGCCGAAAAGAGATTTATAACGTAGAGCGCGCCCGCGCATACGACAGACATTACGAAGATAGCCGCCGCGCAAAATACCTCGTTATGCAGGAACTTTCTGTGTATAAAATCAAAAAGTGCAAAGCTTATAACGCTGAATACTGCAAGTATTACGGTCGCGACTATCGCCTTTTCCTCGGGCAGACCGAAGGTCTCGAGCAGATACGAAGGCATCCAGTTTGTAACGCCGTCGCGGAGCACGCCCTGAAGAATTATTCCGAGCATAATGAGAACGATCGGTGCATAAACGTATTTCGGAAGAGGGATTTTTTCGGAATCTAAGTTTTTATCCTTCTTTTTGCCGCCTTCATTTATTTTTTCGGTCAGAATACGGGGATGAGCTATATTCCAAGCGATCATAATAACAAGACCGCAAGCGGCGCAGAGAAGAATTATTACTCGCCACGTCATAAATTCAAGCAGAAGAGGGCAAATAAGATAGAGCAGTATCGTTGCAAAGGAGGATCCCCACGAAACTCTCACCGCAGAGTATCCGTATTCCTCGTCCGTAAGATAAGCCGACATAAGGCGCACGATGGGCGGCCAAAGCATCGAGTGTGCAAATCCGTTTACCGACCACACTACCGTCATAAGCGGTATACTGCTGCAGAAAAACATAGCGATATTACATATCGCCGCAAGCGAAAGACCTGCGGTCAGCATATTTTGCGGCTTTACGCGGTCGCCTATAAGTCCGCTTATTACCTGACCAACGCCGTAAGCAACGGTAAGTCCGGTAACAACGACGGCAAGATCGGTCTTGTCAGCGTTCATATCCGCGCATATCTTTACCATCATTACCGCGAAATTTATTCTCATAATATAGCTTGCAAAATACACGAGCGTGCACATCCACGCGATGACCTTTGCACGCTTTCTTATCTGATTTTTCATTTTTATCTCCAAATATTTCAGTATGGCCTGAAACAGCTTCAAAAATTTCGTACGCTGACAATTATAGCACCGCAAATTTCAAAAGTCAATAGTGTGATCTTATTTATCATCTTTGAGCACACGCCGCGCGATACTCCTTCGGAGAGCAACCGAATCTGTTTCTGAATCTGCGCTCGAAGTTCGAATAGTCTGAAAATCCCGACTCGTAGCATATCTGCTGAACATTTTTATCCGAAAAAGCAAGCAGCCTTGACGCGTAATCGAACTGCAGAGAATTGAGATAATTCTTGAAGGTCTGCCCGGTATATTTTCTGAATGCGCTGCTCAGATACGAGCTTGAAAACCCGATATATTCTGCGGCATCGTCAAGACTTACGCCTTCTCTGAAGTTTTCGAGAAGATAGAGCATGACCTTACAGATATCTGAGGGCAGCTTGCAGTCGCCTTCGGGCAAATTTCCGACCTTTTCTTCGGGTGAAAAGGATGCAAGCTTTACGGTAAGTGCAGACGTAAAAACAAGTGAATTCTCGATATTTTTCTCTTCAAAGCAGGATACTATCTCGGCAAGCAGAGCCTCGACAAGCTTTATATCCTGCTTTGAGGAGAGCCTTATACAGTCAAGAGCGCTTGATACGAGTCTGAAAATATTTCCCGTGCTGACCGATTCGCAGGAAAACATTACGTTTATCATCTCACAGCTTTCCGAGGAGAAACGGTGGATATCTGCGGGAGTCATAAAAAAAATCATATTTTTCTCTGCGTGATATTCTCTGCCGTTTATCTCGCATATTCCGCTTCCGCTTATTATATACTCAATTTCGAAGAATTCGTGCCTATGGTGTGCCGTGTTTCCGTGAAACTGCTTATAGCTTGCGTGAATTATCCCGTTTGCTATATGCTCGTTTTTCGTCATAAGTCGCATTTTTTCTCACCTCACCGCAGACAAGTATATCACTTAACCTAAAAAAAAGCAATATTTTTCGATAAATAAAATATATCTATTTTGCCGTGCAGGTGATATACTTTTTACATAGGATATAAAATGCCTGTAAAATTCTTCAAAAGGATGATAAGATTATGAAAAGCGAAGAAAAGAAAGTTTATCTTATAGGTAACGCCCACATTGACCCCGTATGGCTCTGGAGATGGCAGGAGGGATACGCCGAGGTCAAAGCAACTTTTCGAAGTGCGCTTGACCGAATGAAGGAATATCCTTATTTCAAATTCACCTCAGCCTGCAGTATATACTATATGTGGATAGAAGAAAGCGACCCCGAAATGTTTTCCGAGATCGCAGAGCGTGTAAAAGAGGGCAGATGGTGCCTTGTAGGCGGATGGCTTCTTCAGCCCGACTGCAACATTCCCTGCGGAGAATCCTTTGCGCGTCACGCGCTTATAAGTCAGAGATATTTTAAGGAAAAGTTCGGAAAATACGCCGAAACAGGGTACAACGTAGACTCATTCGGCCACAACCGAAGTCTGCCTATGATACTCCAAAACAGCAAAATGAAGAATTACGTGTTTATGCGCCCCGCGCCTCACGAAAAGGTACTCGAGCAGAATCTTTTCATATGGCAGAGTGCAGACGGAAGCTCGGTAAAGACCTTCCGCATTCCGTTTCAATACAATATTGATATGCGCAGACCCGAAGCATTTACCAAGGTTCCGGAGATCGAAGGAAATTCGGATATGATGGCATTTTACGGCGTAGGAAATCACGGTGGCGGACCCACCGTCGAGCTTCTTAACTGGATGAAGGAAAATCTCGGCGAAGGATACGTCTATTCGACTCCCGACGAGTATTTTGAAAAGGCAGAGCACGGCGAGCTTCCAACCCTCAAGGATGACCTTCAGTATCACGCGAAAGGCTGTTACAGCGCCTGCAGCGAGATAAAAACGGGCAACAGAAAGTGCGAAAACGCTCTGCTCGAGTCGGAAAGATTTTCTATTCTTGCACGCACACTTACCGGCACAAAATATCCGAAAAGCGAGCTTGAGCGCGCGTGGACGAATGTTCTCTTCAATCAATTCCACGACATTCTCGGCGGATGCAGTATAAAGGAAGCGTACGAGGATGCGCGTGCATTCCACGGCGAAGCTCTCGCGATATCGGCGCGAAGCACGAATTTTGCGCTCCAGAAGATCGCCTGGAATATAGACACCGAAAGCGCCGAGGGCGCTCTTATGCAGGCAGTAGAGCTTGAGTGCGACCGATTCAAAAAATATCAAAAGCTCGGCACACCGATAGTTGTTTTTAACTCGCTTGACCATCCGGTAAGCGCGATATCCTTTGTGAATTCGTTTGGCGCACGTCCCGATTATATTACGGACAACAGCGGAAGCTTCATCCCTTCGCAGGAGGTCAGAGCATCCAAGACAAACGGAAAATACGACAAGCAGCTCGTTGCCTTCAGCGCGGAGATACCCGCCTTCGGGTACAAGCTTTTCAGACTGCATTTTGGCAAAGAAAACGCACCCACAGCTGAAAACCCCTTCGTTTGCTCCGAAAACACGATTGAAAATGAGCTTATTCGCCTCACGTTCGATCAAAGCACGGGAGAAATATCCTCTTTCTATCTGAAAAAAGAAGAAAAAGAACTCTTTAGCGAAAGCTCCTCGACATATCTCGTTGACGAAACTCACTGTGACACGTGGGCGCACGGGGTTACTCATTTTGACAAGATCACCGACATCTGCAAACAAGGAAGCGTAAAGGTCATCGAAAGCGGTCCCGTAAGAGCGACCGTCCGCACCGTGCAGAATATCGGAAACAGCAGTATAACGCGCGACTATATGCTCCTTGCAAACAGCGAGCGCGTTACCGTCAAGACCAAAATAGATTTCAGAGAGCATCACAAAATGCTCAAGTTTGGCGTAAATATCGATGCCAAAGATACGAGATCGCTCTGCGAGATCCCCTTCGGTCACATTGAGCGTCCGATCGATTCGGGCGAACAGGCATGCGAGGGTTGGATCGCGCTTCTCGGCGAAAAGGGCGGTATATGTATAGCAAACGATTCGAAATACAGCTTTGACGCGCTCGGAAGCAGAATATCTCTTACCGTTCTGCGCGGAGCTATCTCGGCAGACCATTACGGTGAGCGCGACGAGTTCTGCGAATTTATGGATCAGGGCATCCACAATTTCACTTATACACTCTCGCCCTTCCGTTCTGTAAGCGAAAGCAAACGTATTGCCGACGAGCTCAATTGCCCTCCCGTGCTCCTGCAGGGTACCTTCCACAGCGGTTCTCTTCCCTCTGAGCTTTCCTACCTTTCGGTATCGAAGAAAAACGTCACGGTCACCGCGATCAAGGCTCACAGCGATTCGGATAGCACCGTGCTCCGCCTTATCGAAACCGAAGGAAGCGACAGCGATTTTACCGTAGATCTCCTGGGAAGATCGTTTGATGCGCACATTTCCGCATTTTCGGTCAAGACGTTCGTCATTTCTCCCGACGGAAGCGTTCACGAGACCGATTTTATCGAGAATATAGAAGACTGAATTTAAAACAAAAAAAGGGGTGCCTAAGGGCAGCCCCGAACAAGGATTTATCGTAGGGGCGATTCACGAATCGCCCGCTGAAATACGCAAAACAAAAACGGGCGATTCAAGAATCGCCGCGAAGAGCCAAACACAAAGGAATCCGCAGATGGGTTTGCCGTCTGCGGATTTTTTCATAGAATTGTTTACGCTTCGATCTGCTGAATGTATGTGGTATCGCCCCAGGTGTACCAAAAATGATTACAGTCGACAAAACCCATATGCTTTGCTGTTTTTCCGGTGTAAGAAAAAAGGCAAAAATGAATTTCTTTATTCTCGCGCCGCATCAGAATGAGGGAATAGGAGTAGTCCAGCAATAACCACTTTCCGTCCGGCGATAAAAAGGATCTATTCGGATGATCGGATACAAACCGCGTAACAGGAAACACCCCGCCGCCATCGATAAATTTGATGATGTGCGGAGGCAAAAATCTTTCCACAACACAAAAATCCGAATCGTAAATGGTTACATGGCCGTTTTCGGAAATAGTATATAGGTCTTGTGCCTCTGAATACACCAGCTCGCTCAAAACGGGTGCGGGTGGGAGCAAATATTCCCGGTCCAACGCCATATCTTTTACAGCAACCACATAAGCATACTTTTTGTCACTGAATAGAAACAAATAAGGTTGAGTCCTGTTGTTGTAAAGGATATTCTCGCAAACGATTTTAGGGTAGCCGAATTTCTGTTTTTGCGCATCTGAAACAGTCACAACAATCACATCCTGATTATTCAGGAAATCCCAGCATCGGATCGCATCCTCGAAGAAATACAATAGCTTATGATCATTTGTAAAAATACAAGCTCCATTGATATTCGTTTTCCGTTTTTTAGCAACAGGCATCTTTGTTTGTGTATCAATTATTTCGATCGTACCACCAATAGTTTCGGTTGCCAGGTATTTCTTATCCTGCGACTGAATTACGTGGTACACATCACCCATAATCGGAATTGTATCGGTCTGCCGGATGTTCTTCCTCTCGTCAATTTCAAATTTCAACAATGTCTTTTTGTTTTTGGCGTAGTATTCATTCTCAGAAAACACATCGGCCGCTTTCTTTCCCTTATAGAGATTGCCTGCAGGTTTGGCGTACGTTTTAGGGTCTATCAGCATATTGTCATAATCCAAGTGTAAGAAAGGATAGAATCTGCCACACTTCTTGCATCGGTATCCATGCGTTTCCTTGACCAGGTTCTCTTGCGCTTGGTAAACAGAAGTTGGATTATGGTTGCTTATTTCGAGTTGGCTCTGTTGCTCTTGAGATAGGCAACAGAAAACAAAATCAAGAAAATCCTTTGCCGTTATCATTTTACTTCGCTCCTTTATCAATTAGAATGTTGCGAGTTTCGCATTTGTATTACAAAGGCGTTGGGCAAAGCCCATACCCCTAAGGTTGCACGCATCCAACAGCTTCATCCGGGAGGGGGCTGTCAGCAAAGCTGACTGAGGGAGAGTGCGTTATGATATAATAAGTGCAAATCTAAAGTCGCGCAAGCTCCTTCCGTCACGCTACGCGTGCCACATTCCTCTCGGAGGGAGGCTTTTTCGTTAGCTCCATTATAACACAAATCGGCAGAGAAAACAAGTTCTCCGCCGATTTTTATGTATGTATTAAGGACCGTCGAGGTAGCGAAGCGGCGTCCACGGTAGTGAATGACAGCCTAAATGGCTGTCAGAGCCGTGGCGGGACCGAACCGAAGTGAGACCGCCGGTCCCTACAAATTGTAATCTTCCTTATGAGAAGG
>JAFXJH010000018.1 GCA_017532425.1 Clostridia bacterium
ACAACCGCCAATATCTACAGCCACCTCGATGCCGTAACGAAAGCAGACACCGGCGCGGCAATGAGTAAAGCGCTGGGATAAAAAAGGCATAATCGCAAAAGCAAAGCCCGAAGCGAGTGCTTCGGGCTTTAGTGTTATGATAAATAAATTGAGTTCCATGGAATATTCTCAAATTTAACTGACAACTCGTCTAAATTTTCAAGAGAACTCGTTATTTTGGGATAATCCTCTTTACTAATTTTACCGGCAATTTTCAAAGTTAAAATCACACTGTTTAAAGAGGCAACCATTTCTTTTACTTGGTCAACAAAAATATTAATCTGTGATACTCCCTCTTTTATTTCACTTGGCATAGTAACCTGAGAAAGATCTTCATTTGTGTTATCACAAATCCGATTTAAAGCCAGTTTGAAATAATATGCGTTTGTTAACATATCTATTGCTTCTTTAAGCATTGGATACATATATGAAAAATCAGGATCTTCATTTTCAGGCTTGAATTCAACGCCTAACAATTCGATTTTTTTTGATGCATCTACAATTTGATTGCTCAAAAGATCAACATATTTGATTTCTTCATCTAAATCATATGTAAAATCTGCAGTTGACAAAAGTTTTCTCTCAAGGACATAATCTTCCGTACTTACAACAATTTGATAGCAATCAATATCTTTATCTCTGCATATGTCCCAAATTAAGTGCTTGCATAAAGGATCCATTTTTAGTCCTAATGTAATAGATTTAATGCATGATAAATTAACAAAAAGAGGTTTATATGCTTCGCCAATATTTATTATTCTCCATTCCTTTTCATATTCCCAACACTCGTTTTTCGCTAAGAGATATGAAAATATAGATACCATATCAGTTTCGCCTTGAATTACTTTGTTTTCTCCATTTTCTAATATAACTTTAACACCGAGATCTTGTAGTGTTAAAGTAGGGCGTACTGAAGTATATTCTACAGGGTAAATAAAACCAATAAATTCGTTGATAGCATTAAAGTCATATTCGATACAAATTCCAGAATATGAGTTTGCATAGTGAGACCACATTAATTGATTATTCCATCCGCTCGTGCTAAAACAAGAAACTGTTAATTGTGACAGGAATGTTTTCATTGTGGGAAGGTAAGTATTATCTTTGATATCAAGTATTTGAGCATATAAATGGTCTAACACGCCCTCAAAATTCAAAACATCATTTAAAGTACTTTCGTTAATCTCTGTGTTTTCTAAATTGCCGACTACAAGAGAGAATGCAAAAAATGAATCTTTGGAAAAGTAATCTTTAATCTTCTTTGGACATTTGGAATAAAGCAGTTTAAAATTGTTTGTCACAAAAACTTGTACGGGCGTTTGTGTTTGATGCATAACAAGTCGTTTGGAAAAAATATACTTTTTCAGTTCATTAAGATTGAAAAACAACTCCGTGAATTTACCAATTGCTTTCGATTTGAGTAATTCCGCAATAATTGTTTTAAGTTTGGCATCCTCAATATTGACGGTGTCCAACAATAAAGAAATACAGTTATCATAAAATTTTTCTGTAGAAAAACCAGCCATTGAATCAAAAGGATCATTCATATTCAGTGGGGTTTGAGCGTATACAACACCATGTTTTATGTTTTCAATATCATAAATGGTTGACACATCTCGTCTGCAAGGGCGATACTGATAAAATAACCCTCCTGCTTCTTTGATGTTATTCTTCATGTCAATTAAATTTGGTTCAGTTTTTATTTTCATTTAAAACCTCTTAACGTATAATTTTTATTTGTAGTTTTGAACTCTCGCGTAGTTACAGACAAACAGATACCTTCTCAGTTTATTCGTGTACCTGCACGTACCTCTCCGTCCCCGAAAATGGGGCATTTTTGCACGGCCTTGCAGTTTCCTATCACTTTTCGATAAAGGGGCAGAAAAGTGCAAGAAGCACTTTTCTCAAAAGTGGGGAATAAACGCCAAAAATCAAGCGAAATCAAAAGAAAAAGAGCCTAAAATCGGAGATTTTAGGCTCAATGTGGCGGAGAGAGAGGGATTCGAACCCTCGTGCGCGTGAGCGCAAACTGATTTCGAGTCAGCCCCGTTATGACCACTTCGATATCTCTCCGTATTAAGTTAAGTTTGAATTTTGCACGGCTTTTGCAAGGCCGATGGTGAAATGCATTCATCCAAAATTCAAGAAAAATGAAGCATTTGCGAGGAAATCGGAGAAAACGCGAGATTTTGCGTTCTCGTGAGTGATAAGCTCGGCTACCTTTCGAGTCAGCCCCGTTATGACCACTTCGATATCTCTCCGTATTAAGTTTTCTGCGGTTTTTGCACCGCGAGAAACATTATATCATATCAAAAAAGATTTTGCAAGACCTTTTTGCGATTTTTTTTGCATTTTTGAAAAAATTAAGGCATTTTTATAAGACGGGGTGGGTGGCCGAGCGCGGGAATGACCTTGCTTTTGAGATCTTCGGTGCGAAATCTCAGACTTGTCGTGTTAATGCAAGGATGACAGCCTACGTACTGCCCGGAAAGCACGTCCTCGTCAATGAGAAGCTTTACCTTTTTGCTCTTGTCGTTCATAAGTCCTAAAATGCTGACAGATCCGGGAGTGATGTCGAGAAATTTAAGCATGTATTCGGGAGACGCGAAGGAGAGTCGGGAAGAGCCTATCTGCGAGGATACTATGCTCGTCTTGAAGGTCTTGTGAGCAGGCATCATGAGAAGATAAAATTCGGTCTGCTGGCGGTTGCAAAGAAAAAGATTTTTGCAGATAGTAGTGCCTATCTTCGTGTCGATCTCGCGGCAAGCCTCCATGGACATAGCTGCTTCGTGGTCGACGCGTGTGTAATTTATTCCGAGAGCGTCGAGAAAATCGTATGAGCGTATCTCTTTTTCAAGTCTTCCTTCTGTGTTTTCGGGTCTGCCGTTATAGATTATCATTTGTTTTCCTCAGTCTGTTTTTGCGGTTTTTCAGGGGACTTTCGTTAAAAAGTCCCCTGAAATCTCATTTTAATTTGATAAGATAAATAATAAACGGTATCTCAGAAATTTCTTCCGACTTCGTCGAAGAGCTCATCGTCGTTTATAAACGTCGGCTTGATTCTGAACGAGAATCTGAATTTGTTTTCGGAGAGACGGTATTTGTAAGCAAGGTCGGGACCGCAGGAGTTGGAGCCGATTCCGCTCTGCTTGTAATCGATGTTGACAACGGTTTCCTTGAGAGGCTTAAGCTCGAAATCGTGAGCTGTATTTGTGAGCTGTGCAGGTGTGTAGTGCGAGCAGTTGAAGCTGAAGCTCTCTCCCGTGGATACAGCTGCAAGTCCGTGGCCTGAGAGATTTGTGGCGCTCATCCACTCGGTGTCAATGTGTGCCATATTTTCCTGAGGCTTGATGTAGTGCTCAAAATGCTCGGTTACACTCGTTGTGTAAAGACCCTGAGCGGAAGCCCATTTCTTGTCTACGTAGCTTTCAATAGGACCGCGTCCGAAATAAACGAGCTTTTCGTTTTCTTCCGGCATCTTGAATTCGTATCCGAATCTCGGAAGGAAGGGTGAAGGAACGCCGTATTTAAAGTCTATACGCTCAGCTTCAGTGCTTACAACAAGACCTTCACCGGGGCATACGGTGTAGGTTACGTCAAGCTTTAAGTAAGGTCTTCTGAGTACACCGCCGCCGAGAGTCATGGAAGCTGAGATAACAGCCTTGTCTTCTTCTGCAGAAAGGGTGCTCATAGAGTGGTAGCAGATAAGTCCGTAGTTGTAGCCTGCGTCTGCCCAAGCGCCGCGTATCTTTCTGTCGTTGTCTGTGGGCGCTCTCCAAACGGTGGGGAGCATAGGAGATGCAAGCATTTCGCGTCCGTTATCGCAGATAGAAGAGAGTGCGGAAATGCTCTTGTCGAAGGTATATGCCGTTTTGCCGTCAGAAACGGTGATAAGCTTGTCGGTTTCGTTGAATACAAGAGTACCCTTAGCACACGAGAGAAGGGGAGCCTTTTCGGTCTTTTCACCGACGCATACCTGCTCAAAACCGATCTCAAATCCGGCAGCAGCCCAAGGCTTTGCCTCGGTGGTGTGGAGAGAAACGGTAAGCGCACCGCCAAGACTTTCGTCGATACCCGAAATATCTATTGTAAAGATCTTTTCCTCACGGGGCTGAATGTCGGGATTACAGAATCTGCCCTCACGCACGATCTTGCCTCTCTGTTCAAGCTTCCACTTGATATCGCAGTCGGAAAGAGATGTGAACTCTCTAAAACTTTCCACAGTGAATTTTCCGCCGAAAATATCAACGTCCTTGAGACGGAAGGGCTTTACTACCTGCTTGTGCTCAAGAAGTCCGGTGTTGGGTCTTCTGTCGGGGAAAACGAGTCCGTCTACGCAGAAGTTGCCTGAATGTTGGGTAAATCTTTCGCCGAAGTCACCGCCGTAAAGATATTTGGGCGAGTCGTAACGGTTTTCACCGCTTGCAACAGAGTGATCGATAAACTCCCAAACGCATCCGCCGAAAAATCCGTCGTTTTCATATATAACGTCCCAGTAATCCTTGAGGTCGCCGGGTCCGTTGCCCATTGCGTGAGAATATTCGCACAGGAAGAGGGGAATATCAAGCTTTTCAGCGTTTGAAGAAAGCTCACGGCAATCCTCGGGAGTTTTGTACATCAGGCTGAAAACGTCAGAAAACTTGTGGAAATCGTCCTTGCCCCAATGCGCGGCGGGATTTTCGGGACTGAGATGTCTTCTGCAGGCGTCTTCACAGTGAACGAGGCATCCGGGCATTCTCTCGTGGAGGAATTTATACATTTCCTTCTGATTTCGTCCGACACCCGATTCGTTTCCGAGCGACCACATAATGATGGAGGCGTGATTTTTATCGCGCTCAAACATAAGACGGCAGCGGTCGAGATAAGCGTGAGTCCATTCGGGACTGTCGGTGAGCATATCCCAGTAATTTGCCTTGCCCATTCCGTGCGTTTCAAGGTCGGTCTCGTCGCATACGTAAAGACCTATTCTGTCGCAAAGAGTGAGGAATCTCGGGTCGTTGGGATAGTGGCTCGTACGGACCATATTCACGTTGTGCGCCTTCATAATGCAAAGGTCGTTCCACATATGGTCAAGCGGAGTAGCGTAGCCGAGATAAGGATGGCTGTCGTGACGGTTTACACCGCGAGCCTTTACCTTTTTGCCGTTAATGTAAATGACCTTGCCAACAGCCTTTATTTCACGCAGTCCGACGGGAAGAGCGATATATTCGCTTCCGCAGTGGATAAGAAGGGTGTAGAGAGTAGGCTTTTCATCGCTCCAGAGCTCGGGAGAGTCTATCGTAAGCTCCGCATCCTTGTCCGAAATTGCACTACCCGAAAGCACCTCGCTTCCGGTTGCGGAAATCAGGCGGTAGGAATAGTCAAGAGAGCTGTCTGCACTTATCTCTATCTTAATATTTGCAGATGTATAGCCTTCGCTGAGCGAGGTCTTAAGATAGATGTCCGAAATATGAGCCTTGTCTCTTGCAAGCAGATATACCTCTCTGAAGATACCCGACATACGGAACTTGTCCTGGTCCTCGAGATAGCTTGCAACGCACCACTTGAGAACGAGTACCTTGAAGGTGTTCATACCGGGTCTGAGAAGCTCTGTGATATTTATTTCGCTTGTCATATGGCTTACAGTGCTGTAGCCTGCGAATTTGTTGTTTACAAAGAGATAGTAGCAGGAGTCAACGCCCTCGAAGTTTATGTAGACCTCTTTTTCAAGAAAGCTTTCGCTTACGTAAAGGTCTCTCACGTAAAGACCGCAGGGAATATCGGTCGGAATGTTGGGAGGATCGATAGGGAAGACGTATCCGTCGTTTATATATGCGGGCTTGTCATAACCCTTGCCCTCGACGGTCTGCCAGGAGCGCGGAACGGTCATCTTGTCAAATGCCTCGGTAGAAAAATCATCGCAGAGAAAATCGTCTATCTGACGGTATGACTCGTAAAATTTAAAATCCCAATCTCCGCAAAGCGAGATCAGATTCGTGCTTTTTGCACGGTTGTCTGCAAGCGCGCTCTTTTCATCAGCGTAAGGAATGAAGTAAGCTCTTGGTTTTTCACAGTTCACGTGAAGTGACGAAAGATCGGTGTGATAGGTGAAATCGAATTTCATATGTGAGATCTGCCTTTCTTATGTTTATCGTTTTGACGCACGGCGGTGGTCAAAATACTGTTTTTAGTATAACACAGCATAACGCTTAATTCAATAGCTTTTGCGAATTTTTAGGCTGACTATCGTTTGCACCGCTTCGGTATTTCTTCTGAAGCTTCTTGGGCGTAAGCCCCGTTTCTTCTTTGATAAGCTTGGTCAGATAGTTCGGATCGCATATTCCGACCTTTTCGGCGATCTTGTATATAGTATCCTCACCGCTTTCGATAAGAGCGATAGCCTTTTTTACTCTTGTTTTGCGTATGTATCTGCTTATTCCCATGCCGTAAGCCTGCGTGCTGATATTATAAAGCGTGCCACGCGAAATCGAAAAGCTGCGACATATAGAGCTTACCGATAATGAAGGATCAGACAGATTTTCGGAAATATATTTTCCGATAGACAGCGAAATGTTTTCCTGACCGCGGCTCAGAACGTTTCTCAGCCTTACGTAAGACGCACACATTGAAATAAGCCTTGCAGACGCACTTATAACTCTTTCTTCGGTTGAAGGGATGTCTTCAAGCTGAGCAAAAAGCTTTTCTTTGTTGGAAAATTTTCCGTTTGTAATAATCTCTCGTATACCGTCGCGCGAATCCTCGGATAAAAGCTGACCGAACAGAATAAACCCGACGATAACGTCATTGTCAATTATCGGAGTTGCCGACTCGATAAGCCCCATATGGCATTTGTATATCACACTTTCCCCCGTTTCGCGGCACTTTTCAAAGCCTGCGCGGTCACAGCGTATGCATTTTTCGTGATTTTCCTTGTCTTCACGCACAGTGCGGCAAAAATTGCACATAGAGTATGGATGCCCGAAAATGCAGTTCATATCGGCATCGTAGAGCACCGCCTTGATGCCCGTTATACTGTAAATATCGTCGCAGATGCTTCTGATGATATCGATGTTTTTCATTTGCGCTGATCCCCTCCGTTTCATTTGAATTATAGCATATCGGTTTAAATATATCAATAAAATTGATCAAAATTTCTGTTTTTTTGATTGTGCGTATCTGTTTTTGTGTTTGACCTTATGATATAATGAAATTAAAGTAATTTTGTTAAGGAGTGTTATTATGTGGTACTCTGATCTTTACCGCAGACACCTGCTCGATATGCATATCGAGGATTGGAACAGCGAATTTCTTTCTGAATTTTCGGTAGAGGAATATATCGTTAATCTGAAAAAAGCGCAGATAAATTACGCTATGATATATTTTCAGTCGCACGTCGGACTTTGCTATTTCCCGACAAAAACAGGTACGATGCACGCATCCCTTAAAAAAGACCCGTATATGATAAAAAAACTTGTCGACGAGTGTCATAAAAATAGTATACGCGTTTGCGGATATTACAGCCTCATATATAATACACGCGAGCACGATAAGCATCCAGAATGGCGTATGCTTTCACTTGACGGAAAATCCTCGCGCGGCAGTAAATTTGAAAAAGAAAGACTTGACTTTGCCTCGGCAAAAGGAGCACGCTACGGTTTCTGCTGCCCGAGCAACCCGGAGTATCGCGAATTTGTATATAGGCAGATAGATGAAATGCTTGAATTTTTCGATGCGGACGCTTTTTTCTTTGATATGCCATTCTGGCCGCATACCTGCTACTGTAAATACTGCAGAGAAAAGTATATCGGATATACGGGACACGAAATGCCCGATAGGGTATATAATGACACACCCGAGTATTATGAGATAACAGAGTTCAAATATAGGGCTATGGGTGAGTTTATACAGTCGGTTACAGACTATGTCAAGAAAAAGCGCCCCGATATGCCGGTAGAGCATAATTATGCGCAGTCTATAGCATCGAACTCTGCGTGCGGATGCGGCGAAGAGGTAAATGCGGCGTGTGATTACGTCGGCGGAGACCTTTACGGAAGTCTTTATAATCACTCGTTTGCGTGTAAATATTTCAGAAGCGTAAGTAAAAATCAACCGTTTGAGCAGATGTTTTCGCGCTGTAAGCCTGCTCTTTGGATGCATACCCTGACTAAAACGACAGACGAAATGAAGACCGCGCTTGCCGTAACGATGGCACACCATGGTGCGACCCTCGTAATTGACGCTATAGACCCGATAGGCACGATGGACAGCAGAGTTTATGACAGAATAGGCGAGGTGTTTGAATTCCAGAAGCCGTATGAAAAATATTTCAGCGGAAAATGTATCGAGGATGTAGGAATTTATTACGGTACGAGAAGCCGTGTAAACGACGATGTGCATAACAGCAGAGAATGTTGCAGAATTCTCGGAGAGACACTCATACGCGCGCATATTCCTTTCGGAGTTACGGGAAGTGTTTCGGATATAAGCAGATATCCCGTGCTTATTGCGCCCGTGCTTTCAAGACTTGAAGAAAAGGATAATGGCAGACTTGCAGAATACGTTGAAAATGGCGGTGTCCTCTATATAAGCGGATGCGGAAACAAAAGGCTTGTCGAAGAGCTTACCGGCAACACGTTTGAGAGAATGACCGAGGAAAAGAATCTGTATATAGCACCGACAGAAGAAAACTATGACCTTTTCGGCGGATTTACGAAAAAATATCCGCTCACCTTCGTAGGCTTTGCCCCTGTTATGAAAAAGGGCGATAATTGCAAGGTGCTTGCTACACTAACCTTTCCGTATACAAAGCCAAACGAGCTGAAATTCGCTTCCATACATTCAGACCCGCCGGGCAGAGCATCGGCTATTCCGGCTCTTACCGTAAACTCCTACGGGAAGGGAAGAGTGATATGGTCTGCTCTACCTATAGAGGCTATGGAGTATGCAGAATACAGGGAAATCTTTTTAAATATCATAGAATCGGTTTCAAAGCCGAAATATTCACTCTTGTCGGATGCGCCGCATGATGTGGAGATAGTGAGCTATAAGGATGAAAACAGCTTTACGGTAAACGTTTCCGTGCTTTGCGAGGAATCGAAATCTGTTCCTGTTGTGCCGTTTAAGATACGCATAAAGACCGACGCAAAGCCCAAGAGAGTTACACTTCTTCCGAGTGAGGAAGATGTTCAGTTCGACTTTGAAGACGGCTATACTGCCTTTAAAACACGCACGCTTAATATTTTCGATATGTATAAGATCGATATGTGATAGACTGTTAAAAAAACGCCGTGAGAAATCACGGCGTTTTGCAATACAGTATTATAATCTGAATCATTCATACCTGAAAAGAATAAACTCTCCGCCGCCGAGCCGAACGTCGATGCGGTTACCCTCATAAAGAGAATATCCAATCTCGCAGATGTCGAAAACTTCGGCGATATTTGCATTCTTCATCGTTATCTTCACGTTTGTCGCCGAGTCGGGATTAATGCTTTCTCCTTCGGCAACCGACTTCGAAAGTCCGCTGTGATTGAAAAATGCACAGTATTTCTTACCGTCATTTTCAAACAGCATGTAATCTATGTCGTTTTTCGAAACGTAGCTGAATGGAAGATATTCGGAAATAAATCGGTCAAGTCTTGCGTAAAGCTCGTTTTCTTCGTAGGCGTTTGCGGCAACGTCAAGACTTCCTGCAAATTTGCCCGAAAAATCCACCAAAAATTCGTATTCCTTCTCGGGATGCTCGTACGTGTCCTCGTAAATGATGTCGAAAAGACTCCCGTAACGTCCGACGGTCATAAGATTGTCCTCTGTGCCGAGCATATTTCCGTTATAGAAGAGCTTATGTATTTTTCGTACTATATCGGGATATGCACCCGGAATGGCGTCATTTTCAAATGAGATATTTCCGCCGTGAGTAAGCACGAGCTGGTATTGCTTGGGAAGAATTATAGCTATCGGAACGACAGCCTTCACTTTTGTCAGCTTTCTTGAAAGATCGGCCATCTTCTTTTTGAATATTCCGTAAGGAGTAAGACCTCCTTCTTCCCAAGAATAGAAGGTGTTTCCCGCACCCCATTCCTCGGCAAAATAATCGGAGCCTGCAAATAAAGCGTAGAACATAAGACGTCCGGCAAGCGAAATTGAAGTTCCGCCCTTTTCGCCTACTGTGTGAAGGAAAGGTCTGTTTTCCATAGGCTCGCTGAGCCTCGGTCTGAACCAGTCGTTTGCGCCGTCTCGTTCATAAACGTAGGTCGTACATTCCTTACCGCCCCACGGCTCAATGTATGTGCCCCATTTTTTACCCGTGCTTCGAGAAAGTCCGCGACGCAGAGCAAACTGAAGACGTATCTGCGGTCGCTGACCGCCGACCTCTATAAATGTGTTTCTGATCTTATGCCTTTCCTCAGAGCGGCAATACATAAATCCGTCGTCACATTTGAGAACGTTACCCCAAGTTGATTTCTGACGCTCGGAGAGTACGTAATCAAGATCGTTTACAAATTCTGTTACCGTCCTAGGAGGGGTAAGTGCCGCGTATTCTGACGCCGGACCTTGTGAAAAATGCGGAAAATTCTTATCTGCAGAGATCTTTCGCACAGAATTATAAATGTTTTCCTCAGTCCATTCAAGATTTTCAGCGGCAAGGCATTTTTGTATGCGCTTCCAATCAAGTCCGCGTGTATTTCCTAGTTCGTGTACCTGAATGCCCAGAAACTCGGCGTCCGTCTCGCGCGCATAGGTGTCGATGAGCTCCTTTGAAAAATCGTATCGGCTGTAGAATACTCCGCCTTGAAGGCGGTCTACGTAAAAGCAGGAGGCGCAATCTTTTACTAAATTAAAAAACGCTCCGCCTTTCTTCGCAATAATATTGAATTTCAGCTCTTCGGGAGCTCTGTACATCTGATTTATCTTGAAGCCGTCGCCCTTTTGCGCGATTCTCGACTCAAGAAGCCTGTCTGTATACTCCTTGAAATATGCATGGATGATTATCATACCGCCGTTTCTC
>JAFXJH010000019.1 GCA_017532425.1 Clostridia bacterium
CGTACAGACAATAATGATGGTAGTATCCGTAATGGGAATGATCGCAGTAGCAGGAACAGTTTCTTACCGCCGCAGACTTTCCAAGTAATTAAAAACATATTCAAAGGACAGAATATATAGTCTGTGTAAAGCTTTGAAAATATTTCCCCGCAGTAAAAAATACTGCGGGGAATATTTTTATAACGGCGTGAACTGAATTTCAAGCAACCGATAACTGTGTGCGCCGCTTTTGCTCTGTCCTTTGTTTTTTGTGGGGGCTAAAACCCCCTTGCGTTTCTGATGATTTGAGATAAATCCGTAAAGGGAAAGTGTATTAATCGAAAGTACAATATACGTTGATTTTATTAATATGGACGTAGAGCCTTGACAAAGTACTGAATTGTGATATAATAATCTTAAATTAACTGCTATTTTTAGTCGATTTACAGGAGTTTTTTTATGAAAAACAGACTTTTTATAATTTTCTTTATTGCGGTGGCTTTTGTGAGTATATTGCCATATTTTGCTTTTGCCGCGAACGTGGAAGGTTATACAGTTATTTCAGGAACGTTTGATGATATACCAAACGGATTCTGCACCGATTCGATGTCACAGTCTCTGATAATAAAGGACGAGCTTCTCTCGGAGGGTAAAATAAGTGCAGAATTTTCAAATAACGTTAAAAAAGCACAGTATCCGGTCGGAATAGTTTTCGCAGGCAAGGGAATAAGAGAGTACGCTGACATATCAAGCTATAATATTTGCTACTTGATGGCATATTTCAAAGCCGGCAGAGTTGTTTTGGAGAAAAATGAGAATGGAATCGACGAGCAGATAAGCACGTGTGAGATCGATCAGACGGTGTTCGATTCTCCTACAGTAAGGATGACTGTGATTTTTTCATCAGAGGGCGAAGTTAAAATTCTTGTGAACGATACCGAGGTGATAAACAAGTCGCTCACGGCAAATCAGATATACGGCGGCGAAATGGGTATACGCGCGGGAGGCGATGGCAATAAATACGAAATAAGTGGCTTTACAGCAACCGATTTTACGCACACCGAGCATACAGCGGGTGAAATTTTCCCGGAAATCAAGGCAAGCTGTATGCAAGAAGGAAAGAAAGAATATTCGATATGTACGGTATGTAGCGAATTTATATACAATAACGGCGGAGTGTGGACGTTAATAACCGAAGCAGAGCTTATAATTCCGAAGGATATGCAAAATCACCTTGATAAAAAAGAAGATATTCAGTGGACGTATAACGAAAGCACCCATCAAAAAATATGTCAATGCGGCACGACCCTTGCATCGGAAAATCATAGTATAGACCCGAATGCGCTCGAGGGTACGTGCAATATTTGTAATTATACCAAAGTGCATATTTGCAACGATTTTACAAGAATTTATGCCGTAGAGGGCAACTGTATTACAAAGGGTACTGTTGAGCATTATAAATGTAATGATTGCGGTAAACTATGCATCAGAAGCGGCAACGCATATATTGAAAAAAGCAGAGCAGACCTTGAGACCGAGATAAACGCAAATAACCATATTGATTCTGAGGAAACTCTCGAGTGGACGCACGATGACAGTAAGCACTATAAAATCTGCCGTTGCGGTAAGATATTTTCGTCTGCAAAGCACGATATATCACAGAGCGCACTTGAGGGGAAGTGCTCTGTGTGCAATTACTCTAAAACTCACATATGCACGTACACAGAGATTCCCGAAAAATCTGCAAGCTGTATTTCTAAAGGCGAAAAGGCTCACTATAAGTGTGAGTTGTGCAAAAAGCTCTATATAAAAAGCGGAAATGAGTATCTTGAAACGGATGCAGCCTCACTCGTGATCGAAAAAGATCTTTCAAATCACGTTGATTCTGCCGATACTCTTGATTGGACTTACGATGCAAACGTACATAAAAAGGTCTGTCGATGTAAGTCGATCCTTGTCTCAGAATCACACGATATAGATTCTGACGCGCTCGATGGTATTTGCTCGATTTGCGGATACACTAAAAATCACATTTGCGAGTACACGAAGATTGCAAAGAAATCGCCAAATTGTATCGATTTCGGCGAGAAAGAGCATTACAGATGCAACGCTTGCGGAAAGCTTTATGTAAAAGCAAACGACGAATACGTAGAGACCACAAGATCCGAGCTCGTGCTTCCGAAAGACCCAACAAATCATATAGATACGATAGCATCACTGACGTGGGTATTCGATGACAGCGGTCACAGAAAGGTCTGCCGATGCGGTACTGTGCGCGAATCGAGCGGACATTCGATAAGAAACGCACTCGAAGGTGAGTGTACCACCTGCGGATACGTCAGAGTTCACAGCTGCACGTATACCGAGATCCCCGAAATTCCCGCAAACTGTATGGAAAATGGAGTGAAATCCCACTACAGATGTGATGCCTGCGAGAAGCTTTACGTAAAATACGATGAAGCGTATATCGAAACCGATAAGAATCAGCTCGTAATCGAAAAAGATCTTTCAAATCACGTTGATTCTGCCGATACTCTTGATTGGACTCTCGATGCAAACGCGCACCAAAAGGTCTGCCGATGTAAGTCGATTCTTGTCTCAGAATCACACGATATAGATTCTGACGCGCTTGAAGGCATCTGCTCGGTATGCGGATACACTAAAAAACACACTTGCGACTATACGAAGATTGCGAAAAAATCGCCAAATTGTATCGATTTCGGTGAAAAAGAGCATTACAAGTGCAACGCTTGCGGAAAGCTTTATGTAAAAGCAAACGACGAATACATAGAGACCACAAGATCCGAGCTCGTGCTTCCGAAAGATCCGACAAGTCATATAGACACGATAGCATCTCTGCCGTGGACGTTTGATGACAGCGGTCACAGAAAGGTCTGCCGTTGCGGAGTTGTGCGCGAGTCAAGCGGACATTCGATAAGAAATGCTCTCGAGGGTGAATGCACCACCTGCGGATACGTCAGAGTCCACACTTGTACGTATACAGAGATCCCCGAAACGCCCGCAAGCTGTATGACGAAGGGCGAAATAGCACACTATATATGCGTTTCCTGCAAAAATCTCTATATAAAGAGCGGAAATAAGTACTTGCTGACCGATAAGTCATCTCTCGTGATCGCAAAGGATCCGGATAGCCATATAGACGTCGCAGACGATATTCAGTGGTCCTATGACAAAAGTACTCACAGTAAGCTTTGCAGATGCGGAGTTAAGCTTGTAGATGAAAATCATAATTTCAGCAAGGATAAATGCACGGTGTGCGGATACGAAAGAGAGCATATTTGTACTTATATCTTTGTAAATGCCTCGGGCGGTGGCTGTTTGTCGGAGAGTATCAAGGCGCATTATAAATGCGATGATTGCGGAAAGCTATATCTGAAAAGTGACGGTATTTACATAGAGACAGCTCTTTCCGATATTACTTTCGTGACAGAGCACTCTCTTAAAAAGCATTACGCGGACAAGGATCACGGAGCGTACTGGGAATGTAAAGATTGCGGACTTATTTTCTCTGACGAAAGAGGAGAAAATATACTGTCCGAGATACCGAAGATCGAAGAAGATACGGAAAAAGATATCCTAAAGGATGATGCTGAAGATAACAGAGTGGACAAGACAAAAGATAACAGTATTCTTCTGTACGTCATACTCTTCTGCCTTATCGCTATAATAATACTGCTTGCGGTCTTGATAATACAAAACAGAAAACGCTTTGCAAAAGGATAATATCTGCGCATTTTTGCTATGATTTTTAAAAAGACCACAGCTTTTCGGGAGGCTTTCAAAAAGAGCTTCCCGAAATTTTTTGTTCGCATAAAATTCATAAAAAAAGAAGCTAAATTTCACTTGCCCGTTATTGCAATAAGAAATAAAGTGTGATATAATTTTAATAATACGAAACGCTTGGAAAGGAGGCGCGGTCAATTTATGAAATTAAAACAGCTTATCTGCTTTTCGTGGAATGAAGAGGATAAAGTAAAAGGCTTTCATGTTTTTGCGCAAAGCAAGGGAATAGACGAGCGCGATATATACGCGATAGCATCCCGCCTTGCATATCGCCCGTCGGATAATCTTACCTCCGAAACGGTCAAAAATCTTGCTGAAACGTCAAGACTTCTCGGATATCCGAAAAAAGGCGATAACGGACTTCATTTTGCGGTACAGCGCGAAATAGATTCGACATTCCCTACAGACTGCGCGTTCTTTACACTTCCGTCGGGTCTGCTTTGCTGTGCAAAGGTTACTTATTGCGGCGTCGATTATCGACTTAACGTATGGGGAAACTATATAATTCACGCGTATATCTTCTCGTATGACCCTAAAATATCCCCTGCGTCGATACTGCTCTCACAGAAATTCAAAACGCACCTCACGGCAGATGATCTCAAACCGTCAAGAACACAGCCGTATATTCCCGAAATAGAGATAACAGAGCCGCTCTCTAACGTAGATGCACTTGCGAAGCTTGTAAAAGCAAGAGGCGCGGGTACTCTTTCAAGAATTCTTGACTGCGTTTTTGCCGCAGTAAGAAGAGATATGGACATATATATAAACGCGCCCGAAAAGGATATCCTCTTCTGGATGCTTGCCTGCGAAACTCTGCTTCCGCACGATATAACGATGCTCCTTTCCTTCTCGACCTGTCGCTTTTCTCAGGAGGATGGCTCACCATTCAGAATAAAGCATATAATTTCAAAGCTCGGAAGTCATTATGCGTACAAGCTTTCGTCTTCCGATAACACGCATATATCTATCGACCCCAAAAACGCGATATTCTCGGATAGCGCAAGTAAGCTTCAGCTTTCGGGACTTATCACCTGCTTGCTTCTTACTGCACCCGAGGAAATAGAGGTCATACGCTCGCTTATAGGTACTTACGTAAAGACGCACGGTGTAATCGATTCGGACGAGATATGTCTGATATATCGCCTTGCGCGTACAGATATATACGACGGAATATCCGAAATAGAGCTGTGCGAGACCTTAAAGGACGTCGTTCTTCGCTCGTTCGGATACGATACGGTCGATAAGGTGATCGAAAAATATCTCGCCACGACGGCGGACGGATCTTTTAAAATAAAGCTCTACGGTCATCTTGCGGCATATCATTCGCGCCCCGAGCAGATAATGACGAATATGTTTTACCGTATAATGCGCGAGCTTTCGGACGGTAGGATGACGGCTGCAGAGGCGCTTGATAAGCTCTTTGAAGAGCCGTTTGGAAAAGAAACGGTAAAATATATTATAGATACCCTTGACACAAGATACGAGCTCTTTGAGTTCGGAATGTCTGAGGGAACTACAAGAAGCTTTATATATAAGCTGCTTTTCTCGGGATTTTACGATCTCAAGGAAGAGGGCTCCGCCGATATGCTCATAAGGCTTATACCGGCGGCTGTGAAATATGAATCGGAAAGAGATAACAGCGTTCCCGAATGTATCACAGAGCTTATCGCGGTGGTTGAATTTGACGAGAGTATATACCGCAGAGTCATATACGGATACTATGATTATTGCCGCTCGGATCTTAAAGAATTTGTGGGATGGTGCGGACTTATAACTCTTCTTTTCGAGCAGGGAAGAAAGCTCAATTCGGAGGCGGGGATCACCACCTTTATAATAAGAGAGCTTGAACACGGAAGCCTGCTTGAATATATGAAGACGGGAAGCGAAGAGACGGTGACCGTGCTCACCCTTCTTTCGATGCTTCGCAGATGCGGTGCGCTGTCCGAAAAGGCTCACGCGAATTTTATATACGATAAATTCAGAGATTTTCTCAGATATTCTGCTGATTGCGACGTGATCTCTCTTGTTATAGACGGTCTGAAAAACGAAAATGAAAGACTTGTGGAGGCTCTTTCGCAGTATTCCGGGGCGGATAAGGGTCTTGCGCTTGAGGTTTATAAAAACAAGGTCAGCCGTACACGCTCGGCAGACAAAAATCTGCTCAGTGCGATGCACGAAAGCGATATACGATATATAGGCGAGTCAATAGTGTCGGCGCGCATAACCTCTTGGGAGAGCTTTATTTCTTACCTTAAGGATTGGTACGTAAACGGAAAATACAATAAATGCTTCCAGAGAGCGTTCCAAAGAGCATTTTCCGACTGCCTTGAAAATGAAAGCTGGTACTTTATAAACGAAGTGTTCTCTATCTGCAAGAGTAGATTTTCGACGTCCGAAAGGGGAGATCTCGATCTTCTGATAAAGATCCTCGATACCAATATCGGCTCGTATATCGGTAAGGAAACAAATCTTCTTCAGCTGCTTTCGGATATAAAGAAGCTGAGCGGAAGCCTGCCCACGGCATTGGAGCTTGTTATCGAAACAGAGCTGACACTTATAGGAAAGAGCGATATTTTTCTCCCCGTGTCGATAAGCTTTGTTCAGACGGCAAGCGACACCTTGAAAAATACGTACGTCAAGGTGTACGGTACACGCCTTGTAGACCTTTGCGTGGGAGCATCGGACAGCGAAACGATATCCTCGGCTGTATGGCTCGTCGTTCTTGCATCTGACGGAAATACCTTTGCAAATATCGTGAAATATATCTCGCGCCTTGCGAGCGGATCGGTCAGAATAATACTCGGAAGAGTAATTTCCGCAGGTCTTATAGATGAAGATAAGATAAAAGTCGAGAATATGATACTCTCTCTGTCGAGGACAATGAAAACGTCAGATTATCTGATGCTTCGAAAGAACGTTTCCTCAAAGCATCAGAATATAAAATACGATATAATTTTCGACAGAGTAGAGGAAAGCTTCGGAATTATAGCAAAGCGAAAGCTTGCGCTGATGCGTAAGGATCATAAATGACATAAAACGAAAGGATAAAATATAAAATGGACGTTTCTAAAATCAAGGTAATAGCCTTTGACCTCGACGGTACCATAACACAGCATAAAACTCCGCCGATCCCCGAAAACCGTGAGGCACTTGAGCGCCTTGCAAAAAAGTATAAGCTTCTGATGGTAGGCGCTGGACAGGTCAGACGTATATTTAATCAGCTTGAAGGATTTCCTATCGATATAATCGGAAATTACGGTCTTCAGTACGGAGAATATGACGCAGAGCTCAAGGATATAAAGATAATAAGAGATGAGAAGTTTGAGTGCGACCGCGAAAAGGTAGATGCAAAGATAACCTTTTTCCGTGAAAAATACGGATTTACGAAATTCGCGGGAGAAAATACAGAGTTTCATCCGTCGGGCTGCGTGACCTTCCCGATACTCGGAACAAAGGCCGATCCCGCAGATAAGCTTGCATTTGACCCCGACCGCTCAAAGCGACGTAAAATATACGGCGAGGTGTGCGAGGCATTTTCTGACTACTGTGTTTTCGTGGGAGGCTCTTCCTCCTTTGATATGGCACCGAAGCCATATAATAAATATTACGCGCTTGATCTTTATTGCAAAGAAAAGGGATTTTCGCACGATGAGGTTGTCTTCGTCGGCGATGATTACGGTCTCGGCGGAAATGATGAATCGGTATATCTGTCCGATTTTGAATTCATCAAGGTCGATGACTACAGGGATTTTGCCAAGATCGTTTCTGTGCTTTAAAAATAATAAAAAGACTGTTGCTTTGAGGCAACAGTCTTTTTGTTATAGGTTATTTTATTCCTTAACAATAGCAATACCGAGGTCGCGGTAAGCCTGCTCGTCTGCGGGAGCGGGGCACTGCGACATGGGCTCGGAAGCGTTCTGTACCTTCGGGAAGGCAACAACGTCGCGAAGGCTTTCTGCACCCGACATTACCATTGTAAGACGGTCAAGACCCATACCCGAGCCACCGTGAGGCGGAGCACCATACTTGTAAGCGTCAACGAGGAATCCGAACTTTGCGGCGATCTCTTCCTTCGTGAGTCCGAGAGCGTCAAACATCTTCTCCTGAAGCTTCCAGTCGGTGATTCTGATAGATCCCGAAAGGAGCTCGACTCCGTTGAGTACGAGGTCATATGCCTTTGCACGGACTGCGCCCGGATCGCTTTCGAGAAGGGGCAGACATTCTTCCATAGGCATCGTGAAGGGGTGATGCATAGCATCCCAGTGCTGTGTCTCTTCGTTCCATTCGAAGAAGGGGAATTCTGTGATCCATACGAAATTGAACTTGTCGGGAATCATAGAAAGCTGCTTTGCGATCTTGAGACGGAGCGCGCCGAGTACGGGAAGTACTACGCGGTTAGCGTCTGCAACGATAAGAGCAACGTCGCCGCGACGGCAGTCGATACTCTCCATGATAGCGTTAAGTGTTTCGGGAGAAATGAACTTTGCAAAGGAGCAGTTGGGTGTCTCGTCAACGAATCTGATGTATGCAAGACCCTTTGCGCCGATACCCTTTGCGTGCTCTGTGAGCTTGTCGATCTCTTTTCTCGAAAGGGTAGAAGCACCGCCCTTGACAACGATAGCGCGAACGCTTCCGCCGTTATTAACAGCACCCTCAAATACTCCGAATCCCGAAGCAGCTACAATATTCGAAATATCCTGTATCTCCATACCGAAGCGTGTGTCGGGCTTGTCAGATCCGTAGCGCGACATAGCTTCCGCATAGGTCATACGGGGGAGAGGAAGCTCGAGCTTTACACCGAGTATTTCATCGAAAAGCTTTGCCATAAGACCTTCGTTTATGTTCATTACGTCTTCCTGCGTTGCGAAAGACATTTCAAAGTCGATCTGTGTGAATTCGGGCTGACGGTCTGCACGAAGGTCCTCGTCACGGAAGCAACGTGCAATCTGAATGTATCTGTCATATCCCGCGATCATAAGAAGCTGCTTGTAGATCTGGGGAGACTGAGGAAGCGCGTAAACGCATCCCTTGTGGATACGCGAGGGAACGAGATAGTCGCGTGCGCCCTCGGGAGTAGCCTTTATCATCATAGGTGTTTCGATTTCTGTGAAGTTGTTCGAATAGAAGTACTGACGCGCGATGCGAGTGATCTCGTTACGCATAAAAATGTTCTTCTGAAGCGCGGGACGGCGAAGGTCGAGATAACGGTACTTGAGCGCGATCTCTTCACCTGCATTGTAGTTTTCACCGATCTCGAAGGGAAGGGTGTCAGCCTCGGAAAGAACCTTCATAGAGGTAACGAAAATTTCGATCTCGCCGGTGGGAATGTTCTTGTTTACCGAAGAACGTGCTCTTACGCTTCCTTTTGCGGAAAGAACGTACTCGCTGCGGCAGGTGAACGCCTTCTCAAAAACTTCCTTGTCTGTAGCATCGTCGAATGCGAGCTGAACTATACCGCTCTTGTCGCGAAGGTCGATGAAGATAAGGCTTCCAAGGTCGCGGCGGCGCTGTATCCAACCGCAGACGGTAACCTCTTTGCCTATATCAGAGGTGCGGAGCTCTCCGCAATATACTGTTCTTTTGTCATCTTTTGTAAAAAATTCTGCCAAAATATATCACTCCAAACGATTAATTATTTTTTAGTTAAAGAATTCTACGATCTTGTCGATCTCGATCTCATTTTGTGAGCTGTCAGCCATACTGCGAAGCTGCGCGCGTCCGCATTCAAGCTCGCTGTCACCGATGATGACAGTGTATTTGGCGCCGATCTTGTCGGCGTACTTCATCTGTGCCTTGAGAGAGCGTCCGACGAGGTCGCACTCTGCGTAAACGCCCTTGTCGCGAAGCTTGGATGCAAGTCCCGAAGCCTTTACGGCAGCGGCCTCGCCCATAGATGCGATGTAAACGGCGGGACTGTTGTCAATTTCGGGCACCTTTGCGGCAGGAAGAAGACGGGAGATACCCATACCGAAGCCGCACGCGGGAGTTGCGGGACCGTCAAGCTCGCTTACAAGTCCGTCGTAGCGTCCGCCGCCGCAGATGGTCGACTGCGCTCCGATAGAGCCGCAGACAAATTCAAATACGGTGCGTGAATAGTAGTCAAGACCGCGCACGATAGAGGTGTCAATCGTATATTCGATCCCCTTTTCCTTAAGGCAACTTTCGAGAAGATCCATGTGAGCTTTACAGTCGTCGCAGAGATAGTCGATAGTCTTGGGAGCGTTTTCCGCAAACTTTTTGCATATCTCGCTCTTGCAGTCGAGGATTCTCATAGGATTAGTCTCAAGACGTGTCTTGCAGGTGTCACAGAGCTCGTCACGGCAGGAAGAGAAATATTCTCTGAGTGCGCTTCTGTGACCGCCGCGGCAACTTGGGCATCCGATAGAGTTTATTCTGAGCGAAACATCCTCGATTCCGAGATTTTTGATTATAGAATTTGCAAGCGAGATGATATCAGCATCGGCTGCTGCGGAAGCACTTCCGAAAAGCTCAACGCCGAACTGCTCGAATTCGCGGAAGCGTCCTGCCTGAGGCGCCTCGTGTCTGAAGCAGTTAATTATATAGTAAAGCTTGATCGGCATTGTATCCGAGAATTTCTTGTTTTCGATGAGAGCGCGTGCTACGCCTGCAGTTCCTTCGGGACGGAGGGTAAGCGATTCGCCGCTTCTGTCCGTGAAGGTATACATTTCCTTTTGAACAACGTCGGTAGTGTTTCCGACGCCGCGCGAGAAGAGCTCGGTAGCCTCAAACGTAGGGAAACGAATTTCACCGAAGCCGTACTTTGCCGCAGTTTTTCTGCAGACAGATTCAACGTACTGCCATTTTCCCGTCGCATCGGGAAAAATGTCGAGAGTACCTTTTTGTTTTCTTATCATGGGATTATTTTACTGTCCTTTCGGTTTATATAGTTGAGTTTTATGAAAAAATCAAGTGTATTTTCGCGGTATTACCGATTAAAATACATATTCATATTATTATAACAGAAAAGAGAACGCTTTTCAACAGTTTTTGTAAAAAAATAAAGCTAATTATCGCACTTTTTGCGCGTATTTATCTCACAAACGTGTAAAGTATCGCCGTTTACCGTAAAGCGCACGTCAAAACAGGAGTATTCAAAGCCGTAAATACGCTCGGGGTCGCTGTGATAGGCGGGCCGAGGGTCACCGGCAAGTGCTTCGGTGAGGGCGTCTTGCTTGTCTTCGGGAATAAGCGCAAGAAGCTCGCTCGGAAAATCTACCTTGAGAAAATAATCCTTGGTCTGCGCTGTGAATCCGTCGGATGCATTCTCGCAGACGTCAACGTAGGGAAGGTAGGGCTTGATGTCGTATATCGGACTTTTGTCCATAATATCCGCGCCCGAAACGATCAAAACGAGTCCGTCGGCAGTCTTTTCTATCCCTTCGAGCTTGACGCAGGTGAGACCGAGCGGATTTGGTCTGTAGGGCGCGCGGGTCGCAAAAACTCCCATACGCGTGTTGCCGCCGAGACGGGGAGGACGTACGGTAGGTGACCATTTTTCGCCGTACACCTCTGAAAATCCCCAAATCAGCCAGAGATGAGAGTATCCCTCAATGCCGCGTAAAAGGTCGGGATTTTTGTAGTCGGGCTCGAAAACTATTTTTGATATCAGAGATGCGGAAAGTCCGCTCTGACGAGGAAGTCCGAATTTGGTGGGAAAATCGTTACGTATGCGTGCGACAGCCTTCAAGGTAAGGTCGAGGTCGGATGATTTTTCTCTTTCTTTCATAAAGCTCTCCTTGTGTAAAAAAAGTGTTTACTCTGCCTGATCGTGTCTTACCGCGCTGCTTCGGTAATCGGCGGGCGTCATTCCGGTGTAAGAGAGGAAGACACGGTTGAAATTTCGTATGCTCTGAAATCCGCTTTCAAGAGCTATGCTTGCAATACTGTCAGAGGTGTTTATAAGACGCTCCTTGGCGTTGTCTATGCGGTAAAGATTTATGTACTTGCGAACATTTATCTTTACGTTCATACTGAATACCCTTGACAGATAATGAGGCTCGTATCCGAGCTCCTGCGCCATATTGACAAGAGATATTTCTTCCTTGTATCTTTCGGAAATATAGCCGAGCATCCTGTGTATAAGCTCAGATCCCTCCTTTTTTGCCGAAACGAATTCGCTTTTTTCGTAGAAATCATTGCAAACGGCATAAAGCACGGCTTTTATTGCAAGAGGCGAACGCTTTTCTTTTTTTATACAGTATTCAATATAAAAATTTTTTACGTTTTCGTCGCAGTCGAAAATAGGGCAGACTGCATTTTTGCCGTGGATCAGCTTTGCAAAGAGGGGCACGTTGTCCTGCGAAAATACGTGTACGATAACACGGGTGTGACCGATGCTTTCGTATGAATGTATCATATTCGACAGCACGATCGCCATCTGACCGCGTTTTACGCTATATTCTTTGCTTTCTATTGTGAGGAGCAGCTCTCCTTCCTCCACGTATACAAGCTCGATGTCTCTGTGAAAATGGATAACGTAGCTAAAATCGCTGTATATCCGTATATCGTTGTTTGTAATTCCGCCCGAATTGTCTGTCTGGTATAAGATCACGATAATACCCCCGAAAGGTAAGAAGTGTAAAAAGATAATTTTTGTCTATTATTATATATTTTTTTGCTTTAATTGTCAAGCACTTTTCTGTATAATGTAACTGATGGCAAATATGTCCGAAGCTGTAATAAAATAAGTATTTTACAGCATAATATAATAATTTTCTACTTAAATTAGCTGTTCTTGTGCTATAATTAAAGTGAAAAGTCTTTTATTTCGTTTTGTACGCACCTTTGTGCGGAATATGAGGTGATTTTATGTCGGATCTTAGAGAATTCTTACTAAACAAAAAGCATCACGCTTACAGAAAGCGTCTGCCCGAGACCTTGGCAGAAGAATATAAGAAGGCAGGTCTTGGCGACAGAGAGCGTATGACCCGCCGCTTTGAGTATCTCATAAGCGAGGAAACTCCCGTGATACTTGAGGGCGAAAAGATCGTGTTTATAAGAACGGTAGAGAATATTCCAAACTGCTTTACCGAGGATGAATTTGACGAAATGCGTGAAAAATATTTTCTTCACGAGCTTGGATATATGTCCAATTTTTCGCCCGACTATGAGAGTGTTATAAAAAACGGTCTGCTTTGGGTAAGAGATAAGGGAGACTCCTATCTTGCGCGTGAGATGGATGCGCTTATCGGACTTGTCGACAGATACCGCGAGGAAGCGCTCAGAATAGGACGCGACGACGTTGCAAGCGTACTTGAAAGAGTATCGAGATACGGTGCGCGCACATTTAGAGAGGCACTTCAGCTTTTCAGAATAATACACTTTGCGCTCTGGCTTGAAGGAAACTATCATAATACCTGCGGCAGATTCGATAAGTATATGTACCCCTATCTTAAGTCCGACCTTGACGCGGGAATTCTTGACGAAAACGAAGCACTTGAGCTTCTCGTCGACTTCTTCCTCTCGTTTAATAAGGACAGCGATACTTACGTCGGCGTACAGCAGGGCGATAACGGACAGAGTATGGTGCTCGGCGGAATTGACAGCGAAGGAAACGAGACCTTTAATCTCCTTTCAAAGCTCTGCCTTGAGGCAAGCCGCAGAAATCTTCTCATCGACCCGAAGATCAATCTGCGCGTTTCAAAAAATACTCCCGACGAGGTCTTCGAGCTCGGAAGCGAGCTGACAAAGGCAGGACTCGGATTACCTCAGTATTCAAACGACGACGTAGTTATAGACGGTCTTGTAAAACTCGGCTATTCTCTTGAGGATGCACGCGACTACGCAGTTGCCGCTTGCTGGGAGTTCATAATCCCGAAATACGGCTTCGACGTGGCAAATATAGGCGCGCTCTCCTTCCCGAAGGTGATAGACCTTGCACTCCATACGGATAAAAAATTCGAAAGCTACGCAGATTTTGAAAATACCGTGTTTGAAAAGATACAGGAAGAATGTGACCGCATATGCGATGGCATAAAGAGCCTTTATTTCATACCGTCACCGATACTTATGAGTATGCTTGAGCCAAAATATCACAATTTCGGTTTGCACGGAACGGGAATAGCGACCGCGGCTGACTCTCTTGCGGCTATTGAAAAATATGTGTTCAGTGATAAAAAGCTTACTTTTGATGAGCTGAAAACTGCGGTAGATAATGATTTTGAGGGCGACCCCGAGCTTCTTCATATGCTCAGATACGATTCTCCGAAAATGGGACAGAATCGCCCCGAGGCAGACGAAAAAGCAGTAAAGCTTCTCGCAAAATTTGCGGAAAGCCTCAAAGGAAAGAAAAACTGCGAGGGCGGAATATTCCGCGCGGGAACGGGCTCGGCAATGTTCTACCTTTGGCACGCCGCTGAAATAGGCGCATCTCCCGACGGAAGAAGAAAGGGCGAGCCCTTCGGAACAAACTTCTCGCCCAGCCTTTTCGCACGTATAGACGGTCCCTTCTCGCTGATATCCTCTTTTACAAAGCCCGAGCTTAAAGACGCAATAAACGGCGGCCCTCTGACGGTCGAGTTTGCTTCTTCGATGTTTTCGGACAGCGAGAGCGTTAAAAAGGTGGCAATGCTTGTGAAAGCCTTTATCGGAATGGGCGGACATCAGATACAGCTCAATACCGTAAACCTCGACGTGCTTCGCGACGCGCAGGAAAATCCCGAGCTTCACAGACAGCTTGTCGTGCGTATCTGGGGATGGAGCGCATATTTCGTCGAGCTCGACCGAGAGTTCCAAAATCACGTTATGAAGCGTAAGGAGTATAGCCTGTGAACGGAAAAATATTCGATATAAAGGAATTTTCCGTGCATGACGGACCGGGCGGACGAATAACAGTCTTTCTTAAAGGCTGTCCGCTGAAATGTCTGTGGTGTCATAACCCCGAAGGTCAGTCGCTTGAAAGCGAGCTTATGGTAAAGAGATCCTTTTGTAAGGGATGCGGAGCCTGCGTGAGAAATAAAGAAAGCGAGACCTATAAAAAATACGGCAGAGACGTTAGCGCTTGCCCCGAAAACCTTATATCGGTGGTCGGAAAAGAGTATACGCCGAGCGAGCTTGCCGATAAGATAATATCGTATAAGCCTCTGCTCGATGCGATGGGCGGCGGAGTTACCTTCAGCGGCGGCGAGCCTCTTATGCAGTACGAATTTTTGTCGGAGTGTGCAGATATTTTGCGCGAAAACGGCGTGCATATCGCACTTGAAACCTGCGGATTTGCAAAAAGCAAGGTCTTTACAGAGATACTTGCCAAGGTAGACTACGTGATGTACGATATAAAAATAATGGATAGCGAAAAGCATAAGCTCTATACCGGCTGTCCGAATGAGATAATTCTGCAAAACGCAGAGCTTCTCAAAAAGAGCGGCGTTCCGTTTGTTTTCCGTACACCAATGATTCCCAATATCACGGATACACGTGATAATCTTGAAAGAATAGAAGAATTCACCAAAGGCTTCAGCTGGGAAAAGATACCGTATAATGAGCTTGCAGGAGCGAAATATCCGCATCTTGACAGAACTTATTCGCTTGAGATAAGCGAGAAAATATAATTTGAGATTAACGAAAGGACTTGAAACTATGAAAAAAGTATATCTTGTAATACCCGAAAAAATAGGAAGAATAGCTCCCGAGGTCTACGGACATTTCTCCGAGCATATCGGCGGAGTGTTTTATGACGGAGTTTACGTAGGCAAGGATTCGGACGTGCCCAATATACGCGGCTTCCGTAAGGAGATAATAGAAAAGCTCAGAGATATAGCGCCTCCTGTGCTTCGTTGGCCGGGCGGATGCTACGCAGAGGTTTACCGCTGGCGCGACGGTATCGGTGAAAACCGTCCGACACGTCCGAGCTGGTGGACAAGAGACGACGGAAGATACGAGTCCAACGAGGTAGGAACTCACGAATTTATGGATTTCTGTGAGCTTATTGGCGCAAAGCCTTATTTTGCAATGAACGTTACGTCGATAACTCCTATGGATGCACGTGATTGGATGGACTACTGCCTCTCACCGAAGGGAAGCACGACACTTGCTCTCGAGCGTGAAAAGAACGGTCATCCGGAACCATTCGATATCCCTTATTGGGGCGTAGGAAACGAAAACTGGGGTGGCGGCGGTCATATGACTCCAGATTACTATGCTCTTGAATACCGTAAATTCTCAACGATAATGTATAATACGGTTCCCCGCGGACAGCACGTTGATCTTATCGCAGGCGGAGCTAACGGCGGCGATATCAGATGGACGGATGCGCTCGTAAAGGGACTTGAAAACTGCGGTGCTCCCGTGCACGGAATGTCCTTCCATTACTACTGCGGTAAAGCAGGCGACCCCGTGAACTTCACAGAGGATGAATGGTATCAGCTTCTCGACAGATCCGAGGTTATGGAAGAGCTGATTGTACGCCACTATGCAGGCGCGCAGGCTAAGAAGATGGAAGGCAAGCTGAAGCTCGTTATCGACGAGTGGGGATGCTGGCATCCCGACGGATCGGGCCCGAGCAAGGGATATAACCTCTTCGAGCAGCAGTCCACAATGCGCGACGCTATGGTATCCGCGCTTACTCTCAATATTTTCAACAATCATTGCGAAAAGATCAAGATGGCAAACGTTGCACAGCTTTGTAATAATCTGCACGCGCTCTTCCTTGCAGGCGGAGAAAACTGCATAACCACGCCTACCTATCACGTCTTCAAGATGTATAAGGAGCATCAGGGCGCAGACGCAGTAAGATGCGTTACCGAAAATAACAGCGATCGCAGAAGCGCGATATCTGTTTCGGCATCCGAAAAGAACGGCTATCTGACAGTTACACTTGCAAACCGCAGCTGCACAGAGGACGCAGAGATCAGCCTCGAAGCACTCGGCGCAAGCGTTGAGGCAAATGCAAAGGCAATGCTTCTTGCAGAGGACGATATGCACGCGCATAATACCTTTGAGGATCCCGAAAGAGTAACGATCAAGGAACTCGACGTTGACGTTTCAAAGCCGATAACTCTTCCCAAGGCGGGAATTATGAGCATTTCAATTAAGCTTGCATAAAAATCACATTAACCGAACCGTGTTTTTTACGGTTCGGTTATAAGTGTTTTATAAAGGATAATATAAAATGACTGATAATATGAAAATGATCGCAATAGTTTATCACAAGAATGCGGGAGAAAATTTTCCGGGAATAAACTCGCTGTTCTCGGAAAGAGCGAGGCGCTCCCGACCTGTTTGTAAGCTTTGATTACGGAGAAAGCTACGTTTCTTTACCTAATCCAGTATCATATCAGTTTAATAATACCTGCAGATGCGGGTATAGTCCGATGCTTATGTTTTCCCCGGACGGTAAGACGCTTTATTATTTTAACAATCCTCTTAGTGAGAGCGAGTCTTCAAGAGAAAAAATAGTTATGATCCGCATAAAAATTATAGAGTAAAGGAGAGTAATAGAAAAATGAAAAAAATCAAGTCTGTTCTCGCACTGCTGTGCGCCTTGCTTTTAATGGTGTCATGCTGTGTAAGCTGCGGCGGAGAAAAAGACGAGATCAAAGGCTTTGATATAAGCTCTTATACCGTAGTTCGCCCGAGCAGAGCATCAAGGGATCTTATATCGCATACTATAACCTTCAAAAATATGATAAAAACGAGTATAGGTATAGAGCTCTCGGTAAAGGAGGACTGGATACCGCCTACACAGACACTCGATGAATCGGAAAATGAGATTCTTGTCGGTGGGACTAACAGAACAGCTACGGCAAACGCTAAGGCTAAGCTTGATGCAAGTGACGACAAAAACGCGTTTATCATCGAGATTGTCGGTAATAAGATAGTTATCCTCGGAAAAACAGACAAGATAACCGTACACGCGCTGAAATATTTCCTCGTTAATTTTGTGAGAACCTCAAAGCAGGAAGGCAAAGTGGCGATTGACGAAAATTACAGTCAGATATCGATTGCAGATACAGAAACGGTACTGTTCGATAATTTCGTTCAGTTTAAGATGAGCGATATCGTTTCGATATACGAGCCCGAAAGCAAGTGGTCGCTTACCACCTATCAGTATCCGAAGATCATTCAGCTTCAGTACCAGGAAAAAGAAGAGAACAACGGAATTCTTTTTTCGATACTGAATTCGAGCGAGCATTTTTACCGACTTTTCAGAAGCTATGATAACGGAGACAACTGGAAACAGGTAACACAGATATACGATAAAATCAATAAAGGTGTACGCGGCGGTCGAATGGGTACTCTGTATGAGCTTCCCGTCGATATAGGTGAATTTAAAAAGGGAACTTTGATCCTTGCGGGTACGTCGAGTGCACTGGACACGCATCCGGAAAAAACTGCGATAGTTCTTTATTACAGCACCGATCTCGGTGAAAACTGGAAAGCCTACCAGAGCATAGATTTCGCCAAAGGACGCACAAACGGTGAAGGTATATGGGAGCCATTCCTTATTTATGAAGAGGAAACAGAGCGCATATACTGCTTCTATTCGGACGATTCCGACCCCGAGCATGATCAGAAGCTGGTATATAAATATACGACAGACTTTAAGAACTGGATAGGCGCAGACGGAAAAACAGGTTCTGACGCAGACCCGTGCGAGGCTGTTGCCTGTGATGATCCCAAGCTTCGTCCGGGAATGATATCTATCGCCAAAATGGGTAACGGAGAATATATAATGACCTATGAAATGGTAGGTCTTAAAATGAATCCTACCTACGCTAAGCGCACAAAGCGCCTTGACAATTGGGGGGATGTTTCAGATTACGGAACGCTCGTACAGTCAACAGACGGAGTAATATTCGGCTCATCACCTTGGTGTGCATGGAGCCCTGTCGGAGGAGAATGCGGTACACTTATAGTAGTCGGTAAGCACCGCACGGATAAGCTGGAGGATAAGACCGCGCCCGATATGTTCGTAAGCTTTGACTACGGTGGGACTTATATAGGTATAGATAACCCGATAGACTATACGATAACCAGTGAAAACCGTTGCGGTTACAGCCCCGGACTTTTCTTCTCGTCTGACGGCAAGACTCTCTATTACGTGAATAATCCGAACTACGGACCGGGAAATGAATATATTGCTTTCAGAAGAATAGAGATAATCGAATAAAATAAAATACCTTCAGCTATATGAAACAGTAAAGCTGAAGGTATTTTGATTAAAATATAACACTTACGGTCGTTCCTTCTCCGAGCTTGCTTTGAAGCTTTATCTCGGCACTATGAAGCATAACGCCGTGCTTGACTATAGAAAGTCCGAGCCCGGTGCCGCCCGTTTCCTTGGAGTGACTCTTGTCTACTCTGTAAAAACGCTCGAAGACGCGAGCCTGATCTTCCTCGGCGATTCCTATGCCGGTGTCGGCAACAGAAAGCACGGGGCGCATATCGTCACTATAGAGCCTTATTTTAACGCTTCCGCCGGGACGATTGTAGGTGAGTGCGTTGTCGGCAAGGTTGAATATTATCTCGTAAAGCACGGGTCTGATTCCGTTTACGAGGATCTCCTCGCCTTCAAATGAGAGATCGACACCAAGCCTTTCGGCTTTTTCGGACAGCCTTTCGGTAACGGAAGTGCAAAGCTCAAGCAGGTTTACCTTTTCAAACTCTGCCATAAGATTTTTTTCGTCAAGGCGGGAAAGCTTTATTATGTCCTCAATAAGAGTAAGAAGACGGGATGCTTCCGAATGTATCTGCTCTGCAAAGGTTGGAACGTCCTCGCTTCGCGCGACTCCGTTTGAGATTATTTCCGCGTAGCCGAGTATCGTTGTAAGAGGGGTCTTGAGCTCGTGCGAAACGTTTGCCGAAAATTCACGGCGCATTCCCTCAGCTTGCTCGGACGACGTGACGTCAAGAATGAGAAGAACTACAGAATATTCACCGTAAAGATTGGTGACCGGTGTTGCTGTAAGTCGGTATATCTTTCCGGGACGGGATATGTTTCCGATAGTACGGCTTCCGTTAAATGCGTTTTTCAGAATGTTTATTACGTCATCACTGCCGATAAGATCGGTATACAGAGCTCCGCGCTCGATCGAGAGAATGCTTCGTGCACTTTTGTTTGCCGAAAGTATAACGCCGTCAGAGGAAAGAACGACGATCCCTTCACTCATATTGGCAGTAATGCTGTCAAATTCCGACCTCCGACGGGTAAGCTCTTCCATGCGGTCGGCTATTTCGGAATTCTTTTTTTCAATGCTGCGAAGCATAGGTGTGAGCTCTTCGTATGTGTGATTGGACATTGGATTGTCGAAATTGAGGTTGCGAAGAGGATTGCTGAGCGATTTCGAGAGTATTATGGCGATTAAAAATGAGATAAGCGCCAAGATGGCGGCGATGGGAACGGTAATTATAGCCGCATTTGCAAAAGCTCCGAGACCGTTTGCCACAGAGGTCGCAAGTCGGAGAATGTTTCCGCTTTCAAGACGGATAGCGTAGTAATACGTCTCGTTTCCTATCGTATCAGAAGCGCGCGTAGCTTCGCCTCTGCCGTTCGAAATGGCGCCCTCAAATTCGGGGCGGTCGGCATGATTGCCCATTTCTGAAGGGGAAGCAAAGTTGTCGTAAAGAACCTCACCGTCCCTGGAAATAAGAGTTATTCTGTGCTCGCTCGGCTTGCCTATGCGCTCGAGAAAAACGAAAGTGTCTTCGCCGTATGAATCTATTTCGTTGACAGCCTTTGAAAGATATTCTGCCTGATAGCGTATTTCCTCGATAACGTCGCTGTGTGAATCTGCGTACGTTATGCCGGTTATAACCAGTACTGATATTATCAAAGTGCAGAGAGAGGGGATAAGTATGCTCCAAAAGGTCTTTTTTCGCATTTTCATTCTCCTTTTGCTTTGTTAGCTTTGTTTTTATATACTTAAACCACCGACAAGTGTCGGTGGTTTTTTCTTAGCTTTTGTCTATTATCCGATAACCTACACCGCGTACGGTCTCAATAAGGTCGCCTGCGCTTCCAAGCTTTGAGCGGAGCGTTCTGATATGTACGTCGACCGTTCGGGTCTCACCGTCGAAATCGTATCCCCATATTTTCTCAAGGATAAGATCGCGCGTGAGCACGGTGCCCCTGCTTGTCATAAGCATTTTAAGCAGCTCAAACTCCTTGAGTGTGAGAAGCACCTGAACAGAGTCTACGGTAACAACGTGACTTTTGACGTTTAGGCTTATTCCCGATATCGAATATTCGTCGGATTCCGAAGAATTGGAGCTGCGGCGCAAAACCGCTTTTATTCGCGATATCATTTCCATTATGCCGAACGGCTTGGTTATGTAATCGTCTGCACCGTAGTCAAGCCCTATGATCTTGTCGTATTCGGTGTTCTTGGCGGTAACCATTATTACGGGAATGTTTTTGATAGAAGGAGTATTTCTGATCTTTTTCAGTATTTCGATGCCGTCTTCGCCGGGCATCATTATGTCAAGAAGAATAAGCTCGGGAACTCTTTTTTCGATTGCGTCGAGAAGAGCTTTTCCGTTGCTGAAGCCCTCAGCATCGAATCCTGTGTTTTTCAGGGTGTATATGACAAGATCGCGTATGCCCTTGTCATCTTCCGCATAATAGATCATATTTTACTCCTTTCTCATAATTTCAGTATAGATCTTAAAGCTTTGATGTCAGTTTGCTTCCTTGATGGAATACTTGTTTCTGTACTCGGTGTACTTGATTCTGAAGTAGTTGTTGTCACCTGATTTTACAGCTTGCAGATACTCGTGAGAATCGAAGTTCATAGAAGCAACGTCGATTATCGAAACCGCAACGTTGGAGCAGTGGTCGGATACACGTTCGATATTGTTAAGGAAATCGGCAAGAACGAAGCCGTATTCTATTGTGCACTGACCCTTCTGCAAACGCATAATGTGATTTGCACGAACCTCTGCGATGATGTCGTCGATAACCTCTTCAAGAGGCTCGATCTGGGTAGCGCACTCAACGCTGTCCTCGGTGAATGCCTTGAGAGTGAGTGAAAGTATATCACGAATAGCTTCCTTGAGCACGGAAAGCTCGCGCTTTGCTGTGGGAGAGAAGTCGATCTTCTTTTCGTGGATCTCTTTTGCAACGTCTGCAAGATTTACAGCGTGGTCTCCGATACGCTCAAAGTCGCCGATACAGTGGAGAAGCTGTGCGGCACGTTGGCTGTCCGCATCGGATATGCTCTTACCAGAGAGCTTTACGATGTAGGATCCGAGCTTGTCCTCATATCTGTCGAGCACGTCTTCCTTAAGAAGAATATCGTCGGCACCGTCGGAAGAATATTTGTCGGTGAGCGCTACAGAGGAGATAAGAGTTTCAACCGATATTTCAGCCATCTTGCTTGTGGCGTTCTGACATTCGGAAAGCGCAAACGAGGGAGTAGCGAGAAGTCTTTCGTCGATAAGAACCTCTTCAACCTTGTTTTCTTCTCCGCGAACGACCTTTTCGGCGATCTTGATAAGAAGCTTCGAGAAGGGAAGAAGGATGACAGTTACAGATACGTTGAACAAGCTGTGGAATATAGCAATTCCGAGCTCGTTGATAGGAGCATCGAGGATGGGCGCGCGGAAAATGAGATCGGCGATATAATAAGCGATAAGATAAACGACAGTACCGATTATATTAAAGGAAATGTGAAGAACGGAAACACGCTTTGCGTTCTTGTTTACACCGATACTCGAGATAAGAGAGGTTACACAAGTACCGATATTCTGTCCGAGGATGATCGGAATAGCCATTCCAAATGTAACGTTTCCCGAGCCTGCGAGAGTTATAAGAATACCTACAGAAGCGGCAGAGCTCTGAATTATACCGGTGAACGCCGTGCTGATAAGTACGGCAACAATGGGGTTCTTGAAAACAGAGAGGAACTGGTCGAAGTTGTCAAGCTCGGTAAGAGGCTTCATCGCGTCGCTCATAAGGGACATACCTGTCATAAGAACAGAGAATCCGACGAGGATCATACCGATATCTTTTGTCTTCTGCTTTTTGGAAGCCATTATCATAAGAATACCTATGAAAGCGGCGATGGGAGCGAACGAAGAAGGCTTGAGAAGGTCGATAAATATGTTTCCGCCTTCAAGACCGACAAGTGAGAGAAGCCAAGCGGTAAGGGTCGTACCGATGTTTGAACCCATAATAACGCTTACAGTCTGCTGGAACTGCATAACGCCCGAGTTTACAAGACCTACGAGCATAACAGTCAGAGCGGATGAGGACTGTATAGCTACGGTTATACCCGCACCGAGAGCAAGTCCCTTGAAAATATTTGAAGTCATTTTACCGAGGGCGCGTTCAAGACTGCCACCCGTCATTTTTTCAAGTCCCGAGGACATTATAGTCATACCGTAAAGGAAGAACGCAACGCCGCCGAGAAGGCCTATTATAGCAAAAATAACAGTTTCCATAATTTTCCTACCTATAAATTTGAATTTAAAATAATCCATTACAATTTTATAAAAAAAATGTGAACGTGTGCTCAAATTGCAGTTAAATCTAAGTTAAATATTTATTGCCGAAAAATGAACAAAGATGACGAAAATTGTTAAAACAGGCAAAAACGACGACTTGTTTCGCATTTTGGAAAAATATTGTTTGAGATGTATAAAATATCCTGAAAGCGGCTATTTTAAATATGATAAAATTACGCGGTATTTCCGTTTGTATGAAAGGTGTTTGATATGGAAAAAATGAAAAAAGCAATGGAAAAAAAGGAAATGAAAATTCTTCTCTCCGTGGTGCTGGCTGTAGTTGCCGTAAGCGTTATGATGTGTACATTTAAGCTTGTCAGCCGTAAGAAAAAGCGTAAAAAGCTCGCGCAGGGAGAAATGTAAGAGAATTTTCAAACAAAACACCGTCATATCAAACGATACGACGGTGCGTAGGAAGACAAAATATTTTAGAAAATCCGGTAGCCAAGGAAAGGGGATTGGAGTCTGAGGAAAGGGGAAAAACTTCGGCGTTTGAGATGGTTTTTCCCTTTCCTCAGTCAAACAGAACGATTTTGTCTGCATTTTACACCGTCATATCAAACGATATGACGGTACGTACGGAAGACAAAATATTTTAGAAAATCCGGTAGCCAAGGAATGGGGGTAGGAGTCTGAGAAAAGGGAAAAAACTTCGGCATTTGAGATGGTTTTTCCCATTCCTCAGTCAAACAGAACGATTTTGTCTACATTTTATACCGTCATATCAAACGATATGACGGTATTTTACTTTAATTTTTGTTGAGAATCGATTTTATATCTTCAAAATCGGCATCGCTTACAAGAGCCTCGTCGCCGAGAGTGTACTCACGTCCGAGCATCTCGTACTTGTGAAGTCCGAGCTCGTGATATTTCAGCGCTTCTATCTTTTCGATATTCGGGAATCGGTCAAGAAATTCTTTTATCTGCATAACGTCCTCTTTGCTTGCATTAAAGGTGTTGACAACAGGAATTCTTACCCAAATCTTTGCACCGCACTGATAGAGCCTCTCAAAATTCTCAAGGATAGTGCGGTTAGACATACCCGTGAATTTTTTGTGTTGCTCGTCATTCAGCGTTTTGATATCGTAAAGAAATAGGGAAGCGTAGGGAATAAGCTTTTCGATGTTCGAAAATTCAACCGCACCGCAGGTATCGATAGCGACCGAAATACCGTGCTCTGCAAGCTTTTTCGTGCATTCGAGGATAAAATCGCTTTGAAGCAGACATTCTCCGCCCGAGAATGTCACTCCGCCTGTGTCCGAGAAAAAGTCGGCATCAGCAAGCAAAAGCTTCACAAGAGCGTCAGATGTGTACTCCTTGCCGTATGCGACAAGCGCGCCCGCGGGGCATACCTCTGCACCGTCAACTCTGCTTTTGTCCGCACAGCTTTTGCAGGAAATGCATTTTCTCGGATCATACATAACGGACGTATCGCGAGTCAGACCCTCGGGATTCTGACACCACGCGCATCTCAGAGGGCATCCCTTCATAAATACCGTGGTGCGTACACCCGGTCCGTCGTGTAACGAGCATCTTTGAATGTTAAAAACTCTACCTGTCATAGCTTTATCAGAAGTTTGCGTATGTCAGCTTCCTCAGGATCTCCTCGTCGAGAACATATTCGGACATAAGGAGGTTTTCTTTGAGGTGATCGATGTTGGAGGAAGAGAAGAGCGGAACGATGGTAGGACGGTTCGGGAGTCTGTCAGAGCCGATAAGCCAAGCGAGAACGAGAGCGGAGGGTGCAAGACCGAGCTCCTTTGCGCTGTCAAGAAGAACGTTAAGACGTTCGTCTATCTGATACTTTCCGGGCATTCTCGCGATATTATCATATCCGCCGCCTGCAAGACAGGAGTAGGGAACGAGAGGTATATTGTTTTCTGCAAGATAGTGAAGTCTTTCTTCGGTGGCGTTTACGTTATAGGTGTAATTGAGCTTTGCTCCGCCTTTTGTGTAAAGATAGGTGTAGCAGGGCTGGTTTACCGTGAAATCAGCAAAGCCGTTCTTTTCGGCGATATGCTTTGCTTCGCACATACGCCATGTATAATAGTTGCTCGCACCGATAGCGCGTACCTTGCCCTTCTTTATAAGCTTATCAAAAGCCTCCATCGTTTCTTCGATGGGAGTGTTCATATCGTCGCTGTGAGCGTAGTAGAGGTCGATATAATCTGTTCCGAGCTTGCGAAGACTTTCGTCGCACCAGTACTCGATCTGCTTTGCGGAAAGTCCCGCGCCCTCGCCGTGACGGTCAAAGCCGACCTTTGTAGCGATAACGAGCTTGTCGCGTCCGCCTCTTTCCTTCAGCCATTTACCGAGCAGAGTTTCGCTCTCGTCGCCCGATGCACCCGGCCACCAGTGTGCATAGTTGTTGGATGTGTCGAGGAAGTTTCCTCCCATATCTACGAAAAGATCAAGCTGCTCGAAAGAATCCTTTTCGCTTGTTTTAGTGCCGAACATCATAGTTCCGAGACACATATTGCTGACTTCAAGTCCTGCGCGTTCAAATTTTACTTTTTTCATTTTTGTACCTGCCTTTCCTGAGGTTATGAAGCTTTGAGGCGAAGGTCACAAAGCTTCTGCCATTGTTTTATTTTCAGAATGTATTTCTTGAGATGAGATCGTCCTGTGCCTTTTTGCACATATCGACGAATACTGCGCTGTATCCGGTTACGCGTACCATAAGATCGCGGTACATATCCGGTTTTTTCTGTGCGTCGAGCAGAAGCTCCTTGTCTACAGAGCTGAGCTGTATCTGAAGTCCGCCCTTTTCAAAATATACCGCAATAATGTGAGAAAGATTTTCGAGTCCTGCTTCGCCATCGAAATTTCTGGGCTGTATCGTTACGTTAAGAGCGCCCGAAGCAAACTGATCGAAGGGGATATTTGAAATAGAGGAGAGCATAGCCGTGATACCGTTCTTTGCCGCGCCGACAGAGGGCTGACAGTTCTGACAGATGGGATCGCCTATGCGTCTTCCGTCGGGAGTTGCGGGAATGACCTCGCCGCGAGGAATGTGCCACGTGTCGTTCTCCGTGCAGAAGCGGAGCTTGAGGAAGGACGGGCGGTCCTTTGACGCATCCTTGCAGGCGTTTACTATAGCTTTGGTAAGCTCTCTTGCATAGTAGGATGAGGTGTCGTGACCGTCCCCCATCTTCGGAGAGTTCTTGCAAAGCGCTAAAAGAACTTGGTCGTTTTCAAAGTTCGTGTCACACGCTGTGAATATTCTTTCGGCAGAGATATTCTTTTCGTTTATGAGATAATCCACAGCAGATGCTATATCTATCATAGTGCCTATGCCGCCGAAGGGAACGACAAGGTTGGTGTTCTGAAAATACAGACCGCCTCTTGAAATGTTTTCAAAAGTAAAGCAGGAGCAGAATCTCAGCTGATTCGGATTAAAGTAGGGTTCCTTCAGCGTGGATTTCGAAATAAGCTCGGAGAATTTACCGAAGAACGTGTCGTAAATAGACTTCAACATTCCCTCTCGTGAGAACTCGCGTCCGTTTTCAAAGCTTGCACGGATAGCCTCCATAAGGGTGGGAATAAGACAGCGTTCAACACCGTAGTAGAATACATGATAGTTGGGAGCGTCCTTCGCGGGGATCGTCGGCCAGTTGCATCCGTAAAACTCGTGCGAGAGCGCATCGTATTCGCTTTCACCGAAGCTTTTGTACATTTCGCAAACGCTGATGTCGTTGTAGACCATGATAGAGCCGCTTGCGCGCATCTTCGAAACGAGGGTCTTCCATACGTCGGCGTGATCCTTTGCAAAATCTCTTGTGTAACGGAAAACGATGACCGGATTTTTGTATTTCGGATGTATGCGCTCGACCATAAGCTCTGTAAGACCGTTGCATACCGTCTTCTTGGTTTCAGGGTCAGTACCCGAAAGAATAAGATACTGCGGAGCGTCGTAGCAGAGGATTCTGTGCCATCCCGTGCAGTTGGGAGAGTTTTCGCGGTTTGATATCTGATGCTCTCCGCGTCCCATAATGAGGTTGTTCTTGGCGTAGAATTCTTCTATAAGAAGGGCAGCCGTTTCTCTGTCTATACTGCCTTCGGAAAGCTCTTTTTCATATATCTTGTTCATAAAAAGATCGAGTCTTCCGAGCGCAAGAGTCGGGTTTGGTGAAATGTAGGCGCAGAATATAAATTCAATCGACCATACGAGCTGAAAAGCGGCGTGCAGAGTTTGCGGAGCGCCGGAAGCTGCCTCTCTGCAGGCTTTTGCCGAATCAAGCAGACCTTTTGCCTCGGCGGCTTCTGCGGAGCGCTCGATAAAGCAGATGATAGATTCGTATATCATTATTGCGCCGCGCAGGAAGCTGCATTTTTCCTCACAGCCCTGCTCGGTGTATATTTTAAGAGACTTTTCTGCCTCTGCCTTGAGGGCGGGAAGACCCTTTTCTATTATATCCTTCCAGAGGAATGACTGATGTCCTGCGTCGAAAAAGAATTTCGGAATACCCTCGTTTTTCATAAGAGGGGTTATATATTTTTCGCGGAAAGCCTTTTCCTCATCCTCATTAAAGGACTCCTCAACCATACGTCCGATAAGAATATCGTTTTCGCTGACAGGAATCGAAACTCGCGATAAAAACGCCTTGAGCGCGTTGCCGAGCTTGAGAGGCTGATTTTCAATATCCTTTACCTCCTCGCATATCTCGCTCCAAAGGCGGACACGCTCGGATGAATAGGTTACTACAGGCTTTTTTGTAAGGGCATAGATAGCCTCTTTTTGCATATTTTCTCTTAAAAAATCAAAGTTTTCTCTGTTCATAGTATGATCTCCTTGCATAGAGAATATGGGCATAGGTGTGATAGATAAAGACACTTTACACCCATTTAAGTATACCACATAAAAAATAAAAGTCAATTATCTGCAAAAATATTTAAAAAATTTTTCACTACATAAAAGTATATCTTAAACTTAATAAAATTGACTTGATTTTTTTATAAATATAGGTTATATTTTATATATAGAATGTCTGCGTATACGTTTTGGCAGATATTATAAACGTTTTTGAAAGAGATCTGATACAAATGTTGAAACTTTTCAGAAAAAATAAAGCATTTTGCAAGGCTGATAAGCTGACCTATGGCCTTCCGATAGAGAAGAATTTTTCTCCGAAGGGAATATACCTTTCCGTGTCAGAGACCTGCGTGTCTGTCGGTGAAGAGGTCGGCATAGGCTCGCTTGTCGGTAAGAATTCGGACGGAGCGTCCGTGTGCTCGGGTATTTCGGGAAAAATATCTGAGATCAAAAAGATATCCGATAGCAAGTACGGCGTAAATATAGAAAACGATCTTGCAAAAAGACAAGGCGAATATCTCCGTCCCTTCGGCGAGGAAAACAATATAAGGGTTACCGATATCACACCCGAAATGCTGATAAGCGTTATGAAAAAGGCGTCGGTAAAAACTCGTGGACATCAGATATCGGCAAACGATCGCACGGTATTTCAGAGAATTGAGGATTCGTTTGGAAAAGCAAGACAGATAGTGATAAACTGCGTTGGCGGCGAGCCTTACGACAGCTCTTTTAAGCGCATTATGCTTGAAAACGCATCTGACGTAATAAACGGTATGAAGCTCGTTATGGCGGTTATGAAGATAGGAGAGGGCGTTCTTCTTCTCGACTCGGAGAGCAGTGAATGTGCAAATACGCTTTCGTCGATGCTTGCCCCAAAAGACAATATAAAGGTCGTTCTTGCAGATATGGCTTATCCCACGGATAACGAGCATAACGTGATATACACACTCACGTCGATAGAGATTTCGCGCAAAAGAAGCGCAGAGCGTGTTGGGTGCGTGGTATTTGATCTGCATGAGATACTTGCCGTTGCAAGAGCTTTTATTTACGGCGAGGTCGAGACCTGCGAAATAATCACAGTATCGGGAGACGCGCTTTCAAAGCCGATGAATCTGAAGGTTCCTTACGGAACGAAAATATCCGAAATAGCCGACTACTGCGGAGTGAATAAGGATATCGACGTCAAGATTATCGCAGGCGGAGTCTTGCGCGGCAAAGAGGTCGGCACAGAGGATGTTTTTGAAGTCGGAATGTCACCTTTGGTATTACTGAACGCAAAAAAGATACCTTCATTTAACGGTGTGAGATGTATGAGATGCGGCTCGTGTATGCGCGCCTGCCCGATGCTTCTTATGCCTATGTATCTCAGCCTTTCGGGATTTTCGGGTGTCAAAGCATTCGGAAAAATGTTTGATATAAGCGCGTGCACCGAGTGCGGAGTCTGTCAGTACGTTTGCCCCGCGGGAATACCGATACTGAAGAATATACGCAGGATGAAGGACACCTTGCTGCCCGATACGGCAGATGAAAATGATAAAACTGCAGAAAATAAGCCCGAAAAAGAAGAAAATAGCGAAAAATCGCAGGACGTCGGAGGTGACAAGCAATGACTAAAAAGGAATACGTTGTATGCCCTCCGTATGCCTCGAGCAGAGGCGACATAAGAGACCTTGACGTTTTGGTGGCTCTTATTCCTATCGTCGCTTGGGCGGTCTTTATGTTTGGCTGGAGCTCGATGCTTTTCGTTGCTGTCGGCGTAGCATCAAGCGTCGTCTTTGAGATGGTCGTCGAGCTTTTTCTGTTTAAGAAAATAGGATACGGAGTTGTGAACGCGGCTCTTACAGGACTTCTGATATCGCTGTCCGTGTCTCCGAATGCACCGGTATGGCTTCCCGTGCTCGGAAGCGCGGTGGCAATATTCGTCGCAAAATATCAGTTTGTCGTGCTCGCGGAGTACGGAAGCTTTTTCTCGCCTGCGGCTCTCGGTATGCTTATATGCGGAGTTTATCCCGAAAACGAGCATGCTTTCGTGGACGGTCTGCGAAACGCACTTTATCCCGAGGACGGAATGCTTAACGTATTTCTCGGTAATACCGAGGGAGCTCTCGGCACGGTATCCGCACTTTTGCTCGCATTTGCGGCAATATATCTCTTGCTCAGAGGAGCACTTTCATTTAAAACGGTGCTGTCCGCACTTGTCGTTATGTCAGCAATGTCACTTATGATCGTTCCTGCGTGGACTACGTTTTCCGATAATATGATATATCAGATCATAGGCGGAGGATTTTTGTTCTATCTCGTGTTTGCGGCAGGTGACCGTATGGGCTCTCCCGTTACCGAAATGGGTAAGCTTGTCTACGGCGCGGGATTTGCGGCCCTCGTATTCGTTTTTCGATTCTATACAGACCTTCCCGCGTGTGAAGCTATGAGTGCGGTAATAATGAGTATACTTACTCCCGTGATTGATTTGTATACAAGACAGTCACCCTTCGGCGGAGTTGTGCGCACCGCGAAACCAGAGAATGACACGCCTGCAAAATCAAAGAAATAAGCAGAAATTACCGTAAATCATCAGAAAGGCATAATTCTCTATGAAAAGTCCGTTTCCTTATTCCGATTCGAATAAGAGATATTATACGTACGATTATTTTTTGAGAAAAAAGTTCGGACAAAGGTTTTTAAGGTCACGCTCGACGCGGGATTTACCTGCCCGAATATAGACGGAAGTAAGGGAAGAGGAGGGTGCACCTACTGCTCCTCGAGAGGCAGCGGAGATTTCGCGGCTTCTGCCTCGCTTTCTATAGAAGAACAGTATAATACGGTCAGAGCTGTAATGGACAAAAAATGGGAGGGCGGTCTGTGTATCCCCTATTTTCAGGCTCATACAAATACGTATGCTCCGACCTGCGTGCTCAGAGAAAAGTTTGAGCAGACACTAAAGCTTCCCGATGCCGTAGGACTCGATATCGCGACACGCGCCGATTGTCTCTCGGACGAAACGGTTGAATATCTCCGTGAGCTTCACGAGAGGACCTTTCTGACAGTCGAGCTCGGACTTCAGACTGTGCACGACGTCACGGCTGAAAAAATAAACAGATGCCATACGTACGAGGAATTTCTTAAAGGCTATGAGAAGCTGAAAGGACTTAACGTGTGCGTTCATATAATCAACGGTCTGCCGGGTGAAACTCACGAAATGATGCTCGATACGGCAAGAGAGCTTGCACGCATAAGACCCTTTATGCTGAAGATACACCTGCTTCATATCATAGCGGGTACAAAAATGGCAGAGCAGTATCTTGCGCACGAGTTTGAGCTTCCTACGCTTGAAGAGTACGTAGAGATGGTGTGCGATCAGCTTGAAATACTTCCCGAGGATACCGTTATAGCACGCGTTACGGGCGACGGAGCTCCCGATACCCTCGTTGCTCCGCTGTGGAGCAAGAAGAAATTTGTGGTTATGAACGAGATAGATAAGGAGCTTTTGCGCCGAAATAGTATGCAAGGATCCAAATATTTCCAAAAAACTTGACTTTGTGCGTAAAAGCCTACGAAAAAAATTGATTTTTTTGTTAAAAATATAATAAAAACTATTGCATATCGAAAATAAATAGTATATAATTACATTATGCTGTTTAATGTGCAGCTTGCGGATGATCTGGTCCGCTTACTATATATTTATATTTAATCCACGGTAAAGGAGAACTTCACAGATGGCACAATTCACAACCAAACAAATAAGAAACGTATGCTTTATGGGTCACGGAGGAAGCGGAAAGACTTCCATAGTTGAGGCAATGCTCTATTTTACAGGAACATCAGATCGCCTCGGAAAGGTTCCCGACGGAAATACCGTATCAGACTTTGATGCAGAAGAAATCAAGCGTGGTTTCTCGATCTATACATCTATTGAAAACGTAATTTGGAAAAATACCAAGATAAATATCCTCGATACACCCGGATTCCTTAACTTCGAGGGTGAGGTTCACAGCGCACTTCGCGTTGCTGACGCGGCTATTATTGCCGTTGACGCAAAGTCGGGTATTGAAGTAGGTACAGAGCTTGCTTGGGAAAGAGCAAAGGCAGCAAAGCTTCCTACAGCATTCTTCGTAAATAAGTATGACGATCCCGATGCACATTTCCATAACGTATTTGATTCGCTTTCCGAAAGTTTCGGTAAGGCTATTTGCCCCGTGCTTATTCCCGCTTATGAAAAGGGCTCGTTCATCAACCTTCTCGACCTTAAGAAGTACGTATACGACGGCACAACAGGTAAGCGTACAGAGGGTGAGATCAACCCCGAATATAAGAACAGAGTTGAAACATACCGCGATAAGCTGATGGAAGCTGTTTCGGTAACAGACGAAGAGCTTATGATGAAATATCTCGAGGGCGAGGAGATCACCAAGGAAGAGGCTGCAAACGCACTTCACGAGGGTATTATTTCGGGTGAGATCGTTCCTGTATTCAGCGGTAGTGCTGCTAAGCTTTGGGGTATCGACCTCGTTATGGATATCATCGCGGATTCCTTCCCGAGACATACAGCAAAGAAGACAGAAGCACTTGCAGACGGCGACGAGATAGAGATCACCACAGAGGGCGGAGCTTCTCTCTACGTATTCAAGACCTCGGTTGACCAGTTCGGAAGAACAACCTACTTCAAGGTTATGAACGGTGAGCTCAGAAGCGGCGATACACTCCGTAACCTCGCTACAGATACAGATGAAAAATTCCTCCACTTCTCTACAGTTAACGGTAAGAAGCAGACAGAGGTCGAATCTCTCTCATGCGGAGATATCGGTGCTATTACCAAGCTTGTAAACACCAATACTTGCGATACACTCGCAGTATCTGCAAAGACAGCATATGCTCCCGCAGTATATCCTGTTCCCGTATATACAGTAGCAGTTTCTCCCAAGGCTAAGGGCGATGAAGATAAGATCGTTCAGGGTATTCAGAAGATCATGGACGAGGATAAGACAGTACATTTCGAGAGCGATCCCGAAACACGTCAGCTCCTTCTCAGCACAATGGGTGATATGCAGGTGGACGTTGTTCTTTCCAAGGTTAAGGCTCGCGGCGGTCCCGCAGCAGAGCTTTCCGTTCCTAAGATCGCATACAGAGAAACGATCAAGGGTAAGGCAGACGTTCAGGGTAAGCATAAGAAGCAGTCGGGCGGACACGGTCAGTACGGCGACGTAAAGATCAGATTCTCGCAGGGCGAAGATGAAGGACTTACCTTCACAACAAGCGTTGTAGGCGGATCGGTTCCGAAGAACTTCTTCCCCGCAATCGAAAAAGGACTTCAGGAAGCAATGCAGAAGGGTGTTCTTGCAGGATATCCCGTAGTAAACCTTGCAGCAGACCTTTATGACGGTTCTTACCACGACGTTGACTCGAACGAGCTTTCCTTTAAGATGGCAGCTTCCATCGCATATAAGACAGGTCTGCCCCTTGCAAAGCCCGTACTTCTCGAGCCTATCGGTGAGCTCAACGTAACAATTCCCGAGGCAATGGTTGGTGACGTTATGGGTGATATCAACGGTAAGCGTCGCGGTGCGGTTCTCGGTATGAATCCTTCTCAGGCAAGACCGGGATATACAACTATCGATGCAGAAGTTCCGAAGGCAGAAATGACAGACTACGCTATCGCACTTCTCGCTATCACACAGGGTAGAGGAAGCTTTGTTTACAACGTAACACGTTACGATGAAGTTCCTTCCAATATAGCACAGAAAGTAATCGCAGAAGCAAAGGAAGCTTCGGAAGATAAGTAAAACTCAAAGCGAAGCGGTTTCTGCCGCTTCGCTTGATTTTATATAATAATTGATGAAAGGATGTTCGATTATGGATTCAAACGGATTTAATAACGAGCCGATCAATAAGCAGCAAAGCGAAAATACAGATTTTTTTTCAAACGGAGCATATGATGAGCCGACAGTACCCGATAAGGGCGCGATATTTGCGGAAAAGATAAGAGCTATGTTCAGATCAAATGCATATCTTACGGCAACTATTGCATATACGGTTATGGCAAGCGCATCTCTGATATGGGGAAATCTTGATGTTTTTGCGGTGCTTTTCACAGTAGGAATGTGGATAGCGTATACTGCAGCGGCAAAGGGTGCACCTCTCAAGGAAATGAAATTTCTTTCGGGCGTGCTGAAGGCGTACTATATTCTTACAATTGTAGGAATAGTTTGCATGATAGTTTCGGGCGTGATATGTATGATATGCGGCCCTATGGTGATAAACTATGAAAAAGAAGTCTTGGATGCTTTAAAGATCATCGAAACAGACTTCGGCGGATCATTTTATTTTACTTGGGGCAGTGAGGTAACCTACTTTACGGCGGAAGAGCTTGCCGCAAAGGTTTTTGAGCTTTTCGGTCTGACGCTTTCAACCGCACTCGGAATAATTCTGATAATTCTCGGAGTTGTTCTTGTAATTTCCGCAGTTGTTTTGATACTTATGAATGAGTTTTTCGTTCATAAGCTCAGTAAGCAGTTTGTAAAGGCAATAGCTGCTCTGACACTGAATACAGATGCAGAGCTCTGCTTCAAGACGGTAAGAGTCTTTGCTACTGTGCTCGGTGTTCTGACCGCTATTTCGGCGGCATCGGCAATAGCAAGCTTTGATATGATCTTCCTTGCAAGCGAGGGTGCTTATGCCGTAGCATATTTCGCAATAGCCTCGGCACTCAAAGAACCGCAGGAGCAGACTGCGACCTCAAGCACCGCAGAGCCGATGCTCTGAGTGTGAAAATTTAACGTTAAAACGTCCGTGTAATTACGGACGTTTTTCTTTTATAAATAATAAATTTCCGATAATCGGTATTTGTCATATAATCCAAAGCGATTTCATATCTATATAGCAAATAAATAAAGAAGGCGGCGTAGGTGTACGCCTTGTATGGAGGAAAAATATGACAAATATTTATCGCGATATTGCTACTCGCACCGGAGGCGATATCTACGTTGGCGTTGTGGGACCGGTGCGCACGGGAAAATCTACGTTTATAAAAAGATTTATGGAAACGCTTGTGCTGCCGAATATATCGGACAATTATGACAGAGAGCGTGCGAAGGACGAGATGCCTCAGTCGGCGGCCGGCAGGACAGTAATGACGACAGAACCAAAATTTATTCCCGATGAGGCAGTGAAAATATCGCTTGATGACGTTGCCTCTCTCAGCGTAAAAATGGTGGACTGCGTCGGATATATTGTTTCGGATGCACTTGGTCAGACGGAGGAAGGAAAACCGAGAATGGTGCTGACGCCTTGGTCAAGTAAGCCTCTGCCGTTCGGCGAAGCGGCGGAAATAGGCACGAAAAAGGTAATAACAGATCATAGCACGATAGGATTTGTAGTAACTACAGACGGAAGCGTGTGCGATATTCCGCGCTCACAGTATGAGGATGCGGAGCGCAGAGTTGTGAGCGAGCTTCGTCAGATGAATAAGCCGTTTGCCATAATCTTAAATTCCGCTCACCCCGAAAGTCCGGAAAGCGAGGCACTTGCACTCGAGATCGAGGCAAGATACGGCGTGCCCGTTGCGCTTGTAAACTGTATGACTCTCGACAGCGAGGATATTCGGCATATACTCGAGCTCGTGCTTCTTGAATTTCCGATCTCGGAGATCTCGATAGACCTGCCCGAGTGGACTCTTGCCCTTGAAAGCGATCATCCGATAATCGATTCTCTCAGAAAGGATATCGTAGACTGCGCGGGAAAAATAAGCAAAATAGGACAGATCAAAAACGCCTTTGCGAGTCTTGAAGAAAACGATTACGTATTATCGGCGACGGTAAACGATATAGACCTCGGAAACGGAAGGGCGCAGATGGCTATCACACTTGATCCGGAGCTCTATTTCAAGGTGATAAGCGAGATGACCGGTCTTGAGATTTCGGATGAGGAAACTCTGATAGATACCTTTAAAAATCTCGCTTCGATCAAAGCGAAATACGATAGAATATCTCAGGCACTCAGCGATGCCGAAAGTAAGGGATACGGCATAATAGTGCCAGAGATCGAGGATATGCACCTTGAAGAGCCGAAGCTTGTAAAGCATTCAGGTGGATACGGCGTGCGACTTAAAGCAAGCGCTCCGTCGATACATATGATAAAAGCAACGCTCGAGACCGAAATAAATCCGGTAGTCGGAAGTGAGCAGCAGAGCGAGGATCTTATAAAATATCTGCTCAGCGAGTTTGACGAGGACCCGACGAAGATATGGGGAACGAACCTTTTCGGAAAGACTCTGCACGAGCTTGTGAACGAGGGACTGCTTGCAAAGCTTGCAAACGTGCCCGATAATGCACGCGAAAAGCTGTCCGAAACGCTTAGCCGCATTGTAAACGAGGGAAGCGGCGGACTTATATGTATAATTCTTTAAAGAGGTCTGCGGTAAAGTAAATATGGGAAAATGCTCTTTTTATGACCTTCGCGAAAAGGAAGTCGTGAATATTTGCGACGGAAGGCGCTTCGGATACGTGTGCGATATGGAAATAGATACGATATGCGGATCGATATGCGCGCTGATCGTTCCGGGAGAGTTTAAATTTTTCGGATTCTCAAGGTGTAACGACTACGTCATTCCGTGGGAATGTGTCGAGCAGATAGGCGGGGATATCATTCTCGTAAGGGTAGTGAATCTTATTCCGAGAGAAAAAAACGGTAGGAAAAAGAAAAATTAAAACGGCATTGCCGAGATGCGGGGACTGCGTCCTGACCGTAATTAATTGCGAGAGTCTATGGATTTTTTATAGTCTCTCGGACTAACACCAAACTCCTTTTTAAACATATGGCTCAGATAATGCTCGTTACAAAATCCCAGAGTCTGAGCTATTTCGTATAGAGTTATGTTGGGGTAATCGTTTAAATATTGCTTTGTGCATTTTAATTTATGATGCAAGATGTACTGATGCATCGGCATACCGTACGTCTCTTTGAAAATATTTTCAACAGTTCTCTGACAGAGATGAAAATGCGAAGCGATCTCCTTGTTTGTTTGGCTACCGTTTGTGTAAAGAATATAATCCCTGATCTGACTTGCAAGAGTTGGCTTATCGACGCTTGATGAGATACGGCTTAGTTCATACAGTAGTGTATTTACGTAAGACGTTGCAAGTGTAGAATCGCCCTTGAGCTGTGTGAGTCCCTGAAAGAGCGTTCTGATGTGAGGAGCGCTTCCTGCGTTTATCAAATGGTCTAAAGTAACGTATTCCGATGCGCCTGAGTTGTCAATGTCTCTGCCGTCGCCTGCTTCTGGATAGATATGAAAATAGATTATTTTAGTGTTTGGTGAACACGGGGTGACGCCGCGATGCGTTATGTTGGCGGGAAGAAAAACAATGTCGTTTTTCTTCAAAGGTATGACCTTGTTTTGCAAAGATACACACCACTCCCCCTCAAGCATATAGAAAAAATCGTGAACGTCAAGATTTCTTGTATCGTGAATGTGGGGTGCTTTAAACTGAAGCTGATTCGCTCGCTGAAGTTTTCTTGTGTTGGTTACCGAAAGTATATATGACATACAAAGTAGCTGCTCCTTCTTGTTTTCTTTATTATATATGTTTTCTTTTGTTTCGTCAATATATTTGCGCTTTTACGTATATTAAATACGCTTTTATTAATAGACAAAATAAGAATGCATTGATATAATATGCGTATACGAAAGTTGTTCGATCGTTATAACAGAAACAATAAGGATGGATGCTCAATATGTTAAAAAAATTCAGACATACAGAAGGACTTCTGGCAAGATACGCAAGGCTTGTCTGTGACACCGTTGTTCCGTATCAGGAAAGAGCGATCAGAGATGAGATAGAGGGGGTAGTTCCCAGCTATGCTATTGAGAATTTTAAAAATGCTGCCATTCTCAATAAGACGGGCGTAAAGCCTGCCGGCGGTGATCATAAAGGCTGCGTATTTCAAGATAGTGACGTTGCAAAATGGATAGAGGCAGCGGCATATTCTCTTTCGGTTAAGCCGGATGCCGAGCTTGAAAAACGCCTGGATGAGGTGTGCGAGCTTATAGGAGAGGCGCAGGAGGCTGATGGATATCTCGATACTCACTTTACGCTTAACAGACCAAAAGAGAAGTTTACCGAACTTGTAGGCGGTCACGAGCTCTACTGCTCAGGTCATATGATAGAAGCGGCCGTTGCACTTTACGAGATCACAGGAAAGAAAAAACTGCTTGACACCGTATGTAAAAACGCAGATATGCTCTACCGTGTTTTTGTTACAGAGGGTCGTGAGGGATATCCGGGGCATCCCGAAATAGAGCTTGCTCTTTTGAGACTTTGGCGCGTGACGAATGAAGATCGATATATGGAGCTTGCAAAGCATTTTATTGATATTCGCGGAATCGATACGGATTTCTTTAATAAGGAGTACCGTCGCCTGGGTATCAATATTATATACGACAATCACTATTCTCAGTGCCACGCACCTGTAAGACAGCAAAGTGACGCCGTGGGACACGCGGTAAGGGCGGCATATCTTTATACAGCAATGGCAGATCTTGCAGCTATTACAGACGATAAGGAGCTTGAAGATGCTTGCTTCAGACTGTTTGAGAGTATTGAAAAGCGTCGTATGTATATTACAGGCGGAATAGGCTCCTCCTATCACGGAGAAGCATTTACAGCTGATTACGATCTTCCGAGCGATACTGCATATACAGAGACCTGCGCTTCTATCGCTTTGATATTCTTTGCTTCCAAGCTGCTCAAGCTCAGACGTGAAGGAAGAATAGCAGACGTAATGGAACGAGCTTTGTATAACACCGTTCTTGCAGGAATAGAGCTTGACGGAAAAAAGTTTTTCTACGTAAATCCTCTTGAGGTGCTTCCCGGAATTTCGGGTAATATACCTACGCACAGACATGCGCTTCCACAAAGACCGGGATGGTACGGTTGCGCTTGCTGTCCGCCCAATACCGCACGTTTGATTGGATCTGTTGCAAATTATGCGTGGGATGAGCAGGACGGGATACTTTATTCTAATTTGTTTGCATCCGGAGAGCTTACGCTTTCAAACGTTACTCTCGAGGTGGAGACAGATTATCCGTTTGGGGATACTGTGAAATACAAGGTAAAAAAAGGAAGTACAAAGCTTGCTATCCATATTCCCGCTTTTACTTTGAAGAATTATTCGGTATCTGCGCACGGCGAACTTAAAAGCGGATATTACTATCTTGAAGTAAATGAAGGCGACGAGGTTACAGTTAAAGTAGAAATGATTCCTCGACTTTACCGTTCGAATACAAGAGTGGCATCTAACAGCGGCAAGGCTGCGGTAATGGTAGGACCTGTCGTTTACTGTGCCGAAGAGAAGGATAACGGAGACGTTCTTGGATTTTCATTCAGAAGCTCTGCCGAGCTTAAGCTGAATAAAGAAACTCCTGAGCAGATCGGAGGATTTTACTCCGAGGCCAGCGATCTTGGAGCGGTATATACGGTTACGGCAGAGGGTCAACAAACGGTTATGGATAACGCAAGTGATCTGTATTTTACAGACGAATACCGTAAGGAAGAAAAAACACTTAAACTGATTCCGTACTTTATGTGGGGAAATCGCGGACTTAATCAAATGAGAGTCTGGATGCCTGTGGAATTGTAAAAATATTTGCATAATATTGTTTAGTAAAAAGCACTGCAGAGCAGTGCTTTTTGCGTCTTATATTATATGCCGACTTTTTATCACATTTTTATTTACAAAAGGAAAAAACTGTGATATAATCAAAATACAAGCAAATAATATTTGAATTTATATGAAAGGACAGCTTCGATTTAAAAAACGAAGCACGGTGATAACAATGAGATACAGACCCGTTGCCGTTCCGCTTGTAACAGTTGACCCATTTTTCTCGATCTGGTCGTGTGACGACGCTCTTTACGGAGGACCCACACAGCACTGGTCGGGTAAGCTCTGCCCGATAACCGCAGGAATTCTCGTAGGCGGAGAATTCGTTTCCATGGGAGCGTTCGAGCCTAATGGAAGAGCGATCAAGCGCCGCGCATATCAGACAGGCCTTAAGATCACTCCCACAAGCTCGATATACGAGTTTGAAAACGAGCTTGCAAAGGTTACTCTTACCTTTACGACTCCTCTCCTTCTTAACAGACTCGATATAATGACACGCCCCGTAAGCTACGTGGCGTATAAGATAGAGAGCAAGACTCAGAGACCGATAAGATTCGTGTTCGGTGTAAGCTCACGCGCGTGCGTAGATAACATAGGACAGAGCGTTTCCTTCAGCCGTACAAAATGCTCGGTAAGATGCGGAAATACATGTCAGACCCCTCTTGCACAGTCGGGCGATAACGTAATGATAGACTGGGGATATCTCCATATCTGCGATAAGACCGCAATGCCCGGAAAGATAGCAGCTCAGAACAGAATCGAGGCATATCCGATAAACCGTACCTACGACGCTTTTAATGAAGAGCCCTACCTTATGGTAATAAAGGACGAGCAGGAAGGCGTAGTTACTCTCGGATACGACGAGATCAAGCCTATCGAATATTTCGGCGATCAGCTTGATGAATATTATACCAAGTATTTTGACAGCTTTGAGGATATGCTCCTTGCAGCACATAATCAGTATTCCGAGATCAAGGCGCTTTGCGATGAGTTTGACGCATCTCTTACGGCAGAGACCTCCGCACTCAGCGAGGATTACGAAAAGATAACCTCTCTCGCATACCGTCAGGCGATTGCGGCACATAAGCTCGTTGAGGATACAGAGGGCAATATCATCTTCCTTTCCAAGGAAGACGACTCCAACGGATGTATAGGCACGCTTGACGTTACATATCCGTCGATCCCGCTCTTCCTTAAGTATAACCCCGAGCTTGTAAAGGGTATGCTCAGACCTATCATAAAGTATGCTAAATCGGACGTCTGGACCTTCGATTTCACACCTCACGACGTAGGACAGTATCCGCTTGCAAACGGTCAGGTATACGGAACTTATCCCTTCAAGATCTGGGATATTGATTCTTACAGAATCTACGGAAAACTCGCATTCGAAAAGCAGATGCCTATCGAGGAAGCGGGAAATATGCTCCTTTGCCTTGCGGCAGTAAAGAAATATTCGGGCGGAGATCAGAGTCTTTTCGATGCCGATAAGGAGATCATGAAGCAGTGGACTGATTATCTCGTAAAATACGGCTACGATCCCGAAAATCAGCTCTGCACGGACGACTTTGCAGGACATCTCGCAAGAAACTGCAACCTCAGCGTTAAGGCTATACTCGGTATCGCGGCATACGCATCTCTTTCGGGCGACGATTCCTATATGGATATCGCAAGAGAGTACGCAAAGAAATGGGAGATCGATGCAAAGGCATCTCACGGCGCTACACGCCTGACCTTCGACGGCGAGGATACCTGGAGTCTTAAATATAATATCGTTTGGGACGACCTTCTCGGATATAACCTCTTCTCCGATGAGGTAAAGAAGGCTGAGATAGAGCTCTATAAGACGAAGTTCAACCGCTACGGCGTTCCGCTTGACAGTAGAGCTGACTTCACAAAGATCGACTGGCTTATGTGGGCAACATGCATACATAAGGATAAGGAATTCTTTGACGAGGTATGCGCAAGCATGATGAGAATGATAAACGAGACGGTAGACAGAGTTCCGCTTACCGACTGGTACTTTACAAGCACAGCGGCATTCCGCGCGTTCAGAAACAGAAGTGTAGTCGGCGGACTTTTCATAAATCTTCTTGACTGACGTAATTAAATAATATAAAATACAAAAACCGCAGAACTTCTGCGGTTTTTGTTGTTTTGATAAGCAAATTGTAATTATTTTTTGTCAGATGTTTCTAAGAATTTCTTTGCTTCTTCAAGTATTGCCTTAATCACTCCGGCTACTCCACCGAAAGTAGGAGATAACCCGTCCGGAAAAGCTGTTATAAATCCAAAAATATCGGAAACGGTAATAGCCAATCCGCCAATTAAGAAGAACCAAATGAAAAATTTTATCTGTTCGTAAGATGCGTTATTTCCTATTCCTTTGAACAATAATTTCGTGAAAAAGTATATTACAAAGAAAAAAATCGGCACAAGAACAAGGACGGTTATTCTGTCAACACCTTCTCTGTAGATTAACGTTAGTGTTCCGAATATAATAAAAAGAAGTACGTAAATAACAAAAATAAGGTATCTCTTTTCAACTAACTTTTTAAGCATTTTTTTCCTCCGTTTCAAATGTTATTAATTCTTCAGCTTAATAACATCGCCTGTCGTATCTACCTCGATGCAATATACGTTCTTCTGCTTGATAGGTCCGTGGAAGGTTATCATAAGTCTTCCGTCAGCATCTCTGAACATAAATCCGTGTCCTCCGTCGCGTCCGTAGCGATAGTCGCCGATTCCGCGTGCAAATACGCATTCCTCCTGCTGTACCCAAGGACCAAGGATGCCGTTATCAGAGTATGCAACGCCGATGCAGTATTCTCCCGAGATCCAACCCGACCAGATCATAGCAAGCTTTCCGCTTTCGAAACGGTGGACAAAAGGACCGTCGGTTACGTTGTTCTTGGGATTCCAAGGAGCATCGTTTGCATAGAAGAGCGTTGTTATCTCGCCCTCGAATGCGGTGAGGTCGTCGGTCAGACGGCAAGCGCACATGCTTCCGATGTGATCGGGCATAGAGGTCCATTCGTGAACGAATACCATCCAGGGATCGCCGTTTTCGTCAACGTAAAGCGTGTTGTCAATGCAGTCCCAATCGGAGGGCGTGAGATGACCGTTTGTTATAAGCTCGTACTTTCCGTCGGGCTTGTCACAGCGGAATATAGCGCATCCGCGGTGTCCGCTCTTTTCCGAGAAATAGGTTGCGAAAATATAGAATTTGCCCTTGTATTCCCAAATTTCGGGCGCCCAGTAATGGCTTATTCCGTCGAATGCGGGGTTTGTACACTCCTGCGCGTTGAAGGCGTGTATCGGCTCGCCCCAATCGTACATATTGTCGCTTACGTATATCTCGTATCCGTTATTGGCATTACCGCCGTGATATGTGCAGACGAAGCTGCAGAGATAATATTTTCCGTCGTGACAAAGAATGCTCGGGTCACTCGTTATCATAACCTTTGTGTCGATATGGAGATCTTCAAGATAGGGCGTTTCTCCCATATGGCTGCGGATAAGACGCTGTGCGGCATAGTAGAGAGTTTCAAGATTTCCCGCGATAAGAGTAACGCTTTCCTTTTCGCAGGAAACGTCAATGCTGTAGCTCTTGAATTCAAGAGAAGAGTCGACCGCGAGAGTGATAGAGGGACAGCCTGCGTCCTCGGTATCCTCGAGCGAAATACTGTATTTTTTGAGAACAGCCTCGCGTATGATATCTGCGATCTCTTTTGTTTCCTCGCTGGAAACGATCTTGAGCGAAGCAATCGGTAAAAGCTTGTTGTTTTTCATAATAAAGCAGTTCCTTTCTTTGTTATGTATTTATATAGTATCATAAGCTTACTACATAATTCAAGAAAAAATTTAATTAAAAAACGACATTTATTAATCTTTGGAAGATCTTACTCGCCCTCTTTATATCATATAAAAGGGCTGTTGTCAATATAAATTGGAAATTTAAGAAAAAGTCTTGACAAATCGACTTAAACTGTATATAATCGAAATATACAGTTTTAACAGAGGTGATGACGTGAATATCTTAATAGACAATAAAAGCGGAGAGCCGATATATAATCAGATATATAATCAGATAAAAAATCAGATAATAGGCGGAGACCTCAAAGAAAACGAGATGCTTCCGTCGATAAGAGGTCTTGCAAAGGATCTTCGGATAAGCTTTATCACGACCAAGCGTGCGTACGATGAGCTTGAAAAGGAAGGCTTTATTTATACGCTTCCCGCAAAGGGATGCTACGTTGCACCAAAAAACGTGGAGCTTCTGCGCGAGGAAAATCTCAAAAAGATAGAGGGGCATATCGAAGAGATATCAAGGCTTGCGGCATCCTGCAATCTGAAAAGAGAGGATATTATTGAAATGATCAATTTCTGTATGGAGGAAGAAGAATGAATGCACTTGAACTGAATAACGTAAGCAGATCCTTTACGGGATTTTGTCTTGATAATATAGATCTGACCTTGCCAAGCGGATGTATAATGGGGCTTGTGGGCGAAAACGGAGCAGGGAAAAGCACGACGATAAAGCTGATTCTGAATATGCTTCATAAGGATAGCGGTACGATCACCATACTCGGACGGGATAACGGCGAAAATATAAGGCTTATCAAGGAAGACGTTGGCGTTGTGATGGACGATGTCGGAATTCCCGAATGTCTTACGGCAAAGCAGGTCGGTAAGGTGATGAAGCATACCTTCCGAAATTGGGATCAGAATGAATACGTAAGACTGCTTGAAAAGCTCTCTCTGCCCGACAATAAGCCGTTCGGGGAGTTTTCGCGCGGTATGAGAATGAAGCTCGGAATAGCTGTTGCTATGTCACACGGAGCAAAGCTTCTTCTTCTCGATGAGCCGACAAGCGGACTCGACCCGGTGGTGCGCGACGAGGTGGTCGAAATGTTCTACGATTTTACAAGGGATGAGGAGCATTCTATACTGATATCCTCTCACATCGTAAGCGACCTTGAAAAGCTTTGCGATTATATCGCGTTTTTGCATAAAGGAAAGCTTCTTCTTTGCGAGGAAAAGGACAAACTGCTTTCCGAATACGGGATAATACACTGTACTCCGGAGCAGCTTTGCGAGGTGGGAGAAATAAAGTATAAAAAAGAAACACCTTACGGCGTGGAGGTCATAGTTTTGCGCGAAAAAGCTTCGGATAAATTCAAAATAAGTCCGATAAGCATAGAAGAGCTCTTTGTTTTTATGGTAAAGGAGGCGAGATAAATGAGGGGGCTTATAATCAAGGATCTGTATATGGCAAAGAAATATTGCAGAAATTCGCTTATCTTAAACGTTATTTTTATAGCGATATCCCTTGTGGGTAACTCGAATCTGTTTTTCATATTTTATCCGTGTATGATATGCGGAATGATCCCGATAACACTTCTTGCATATGATGAGAAAAGCAAATGGCTGCAGTACAGCGCGACTATGCCTTATACAAGAGCACAGATAGTCAGCGGAAAATATATTATCGGTCTTGTCGGTCAGGTCGCTATGATAATAATCACGGGAGTGGCACAAGCAGTACGAATGAATGTGCAGGGAAGCTTTATTTTCAAGGAATATCTCGTTCTTATGATGCTTTTACTTATAATGTCATTTGTTTCATCATCAATGTGTCTTCCATTTATGTTCAAGCTCGGTGTTGAAAAGGGAAGAGCGGCTTACTATGGTATGATAGGTCTTGTGTGCGCGGGAAGCGTGGTCTCGTCGGCCTATCTGCTCAAGGACGCGATCGAGACTCTTGAAATAAACAGCGTTTTGCCGATACTTTGCCTTGTTTCGATAGGAATATATGCTCTTTCGTGGTATCTGTCGATAGTATTTTATAAGAAAAGGGAATTGTAATTTCGGGTTATAGGAGATAAGATAAAATGATAGAAATTGACAGTTGGATAAATGACTTTTTGAAGGTGCTGAAATATACTTTTGAAAATCGCATATGGTTTGTCGGACTTCAGGGAAGCTACGGACGCGGCGAAGCGACTGACGCAAGCGATATCGATGTTGTAGTAATACTCAATGAGCTTTCGACTGCCGATATCAAAACGTATAGTGCTATGCTTGATACTTTGCCGCACAGAGAGTTTGTTTGCGGATTTCTTTCGGGTAAAAATGAGCTTCTGAGCTGGGAACCCTCCGACCTGTTTCAGTTTTATTATGACACAACACCGATTGTAGGCAGTCTTGATGAACTTTTACTGATGATTAATAACGAGGCACTTGATAGGGCAGTAAAGATAGGTGTATGTAATATTTATCACGGATGTGTACATAATATGGTACACGAAAAGAGCGAGGATGTCCTGAAAGGACTGTATAAAGCGGCTTCCTTTGTCCTGCAGGCTACTACTTTTAAACAGACGGGAAGATATATAAAGCACCAAAGTGGACTGCTTAAAACACTTTCGGAAGAAGATAAGGTTATAATTGATACATTTTTGAGTTTGAAGAACGACCGAATGAAAGATTTTGATAAAATGTCAGAGATTCTCTTCACTTGGACTAAAAAACAGATCGAAAAAATATGATCTTATATAAAAAAATAAACACAGGTATATCTTATAAACGGATATACCTGTGTTTGTTTATCAAGAATATTTATTATTTTTCATACTTTACCGCATCAGCCATGATCCTAGCGAGAAGCGATGCTATCTTGTCCATATCGTTTGCCGAGATGAACTCAAATCTCGAATGAAAATTGTTTCCGCCCGTACAAAGATTCGGGCAGGGAAGACCCATATAGGAAAGACGCGCGCCGTCTGTGCCCCCTCTTATCGGAACGGCGATCGGAGTGATGCCGAGCTCGGTCATAGCCTCTTTTGCGCGGTCGATGATGTACATGCAGGGCTCGATCATCTTCTTCATATTGTAGTAAGAATCGGCGATAGTTACCTTTACGGTGCCGTCTGTGTACTTTTGGTTCAGAATATCTGCGGCTTTTTCAAAATCCTGCTTCTTCTGCGCGAATTTTTCCTCATCGTGGTCGCGGATTATATAGGTGAGAGTTGCCTTTTCGGTCTCTCCTGCGATGTCGATAAGATGATGGAAGCCCTCGTATCCTTCGGTGGTTTCGGGAAGCTCGTCAGCGGGAAGAAGAGCGTCGAATTCGCAGGCTACGTGAGAAGCGTTTATCATTTTTCCCTTGGCAGTGCCGGGGTGAATGGAAAGTCCGACTATCTCAACGAGCGCGGATGCCGCGTTGAAGTTTTCGTATTCGATCTCTCCGAGAGCACCGCCGTCAACCGTGTAGGCGTAATCTGCGGCGAATCTTTCTACGTCGAAAAGGTCTGCGCCGCGTCCGATCTCCTCGTCGGGAGTAAATCCTATCTTGATATCTCCGTGAGGAATGTCGTTTTTGATAACGTACTCGACAGCGCTCATTATCTCGGCGATTCCCGCCTTGTCGTCTGCGCCGAGCAGAGTAGTTCCGTCGGTTACGATGAGGTCGTGACCGATATAATTACTGAGATATGGATAATCGGCACCTCTCAGATATATTCCCTTTTCCTCGTTAAGAAGAACGTCCTCACCGGTATATTTCACAAGTCTTGCCTTGATATTCTCGTCGGAGGCCGCAGAGGAAGTGTCCATATGCGCGATAAATCCTATCGTCGGACAGCTCTTTTCGCAGTTTTTGGGAAGGGTCGCGTAAACGTATCCGTGACTATCCATAGAGGCATCGTCAAGTCCGAGCGCTTTAAGCTCACTTACAAGATATTCTCCGAGTATCTTCTGCTTTGCAGTAGATGGTACGGTTTCGGACGTCTCGTCTGACATAGTCGGAAAAGAAACGTATTTTAAAAATCTGTTGTAGGTTTCCATATTAAAGTCCCTTTAAAATTCGTTTATTTGCGGATCTCGGTAAGCACGGCGTGTACGGCAAGTCTTCCGTCGTCGTTGAAGCCGTTTGTACACGTGCTGAGAGTGAGTATTTTGTCTTCGCCGTTAAACTTGAAGGTGTAGTTGTATACAGCCTTGAGCGATGATTTGTACGCCTTTTTTGCCCATTCAACGAATTCGTTGTCGCTTGAAAAATGCATACGGGTATACGGATTGTACGTGCTCGTTTCGTAAGCGGAAAATACGGTATATACGCGGATACCTTCGTCGGTATATATGTATATGTATCTGTTTGCTCTGAAGAATGATCCGCTCTTGAATTTTGCAAGCTGTGCGAACATTTCTCCCGAAGCCATATTGTGACCGTACAAGACTGTATTCTGGTCAGACCAGTCGCTCGCGTTTCTGTAGTCTGCGAAGATCGATCCCGATTTGAGATAGGTTCCCGTGATAGAATGGTTGAGGTAGTAATCGTTGTCCTCGGTCTGAACTATCGGATAATCTATTACCGTGCCGGGAATGGATATCCAGCCGATAACGTCGGGATTTGTTTCGCGAAGGCTTTTAAGCTTTGCGCGAAGGAGTATAAGCGTTTCGGATACCTCGTTGTCGGAAGGACCTACATCTATTTCAGGAATAGTCGGAGTACCGAAGATCTCGGTCGTGCCGCCGTGAAAGTTCTTGTTCGACTTCGAAACGGCGGGGTCGGTCATAAGAAGGATATCTCCCATATTGGTGGAAAGATTACTGTATATATCTCCTGCCTCCTTGTATCCGCGCATACTTGTAACGACCTCGGACACGCAAAGCAAAAGGATAGATATAAGCACTATCATAACGACCGTTTTGATCATATAAGACGAGATCGGAGGAATTTTCCTGGGCAGCTTGGGAGCTATCTCGCTTGTTGACAGAGAAGTGAGCGAATCCATAAAAATATGATCGTTTTTTTCACCGCCGTTCATAGTGCCGTTTTTTTCTTCGTTTTGAGAATTTTTCAAGATAATATCCTCCTTTCCGTATATACAAATGTACTGTACGAGTATATTATACGACTATTTATAGACATCTTCAATCCGTATTTATTAAATAAGTGTAAATTTCGTTTGAAAATAGCTTGTATTATTTGGATAACAGCTTTTTGAGGTAATGACCGGTGTAAGAGTCCTCGCACATAGCGACCTCCTCGGGAGTACCGGTCGCAACAATTCTGCCTCCTCTGTCGCCGCCCTCGGGTCCGAGGTCGATTATATAATCGGCTGTCTTTATCATATCGAGATTGTGCTCGATAACAACGACCGTGTTGCCTGCATCGGCAAGGCGGCTGAGCATCGAGATAAGATTTTTAACGTCGGCAGAGTGCAGACCGGTGGTAGGCTCGTCGAGAATATATATCGTTCTTCCCGTGCTGCGCTTGGAGAGCTCGTCCGCAAGCTTGACACGCTGTGCTTCGCCTCCCGAAAGGGTGGTCGAGGACTGACCTATCTTGATATATCCGAGACCTACGTCGTAAAGCGTGCGCAGTCTGCGGTAAAGCTTGGGATGACTTTCAAAGAAATACATACCCTCCTCGACAGTCATATCAAGCACGTCGGCGATGCTCTTGCCCTTGTATTTTACCTCAAGCGTCTCACGGTTGTAGCGCTTTCCGTGACATTCCTCGCAAACGACGTAAACGTCGGGCAAAAAGTGCATTTCAATGCACTTTACTCCGTCACCCTCGCACTTTTCACAGCGTCCGCCCTTTAAGTTAAATGAGAAGCGGTTTGACTTGTAGCCGCGCTGCTTTGCCTCGGGCAGGGATGCAAAGAGCTCTCTGATATCGGTGAAAAGCCCGACGTAGGTCGCGGGATTGGAACGAGGTGTTCTTCCTATAGGACTTTGGTCGATGGATATTACCTTGTCAAGCTCCTCTACACCCTCGATGGCATCGTGCTTTCCGGGTGTAGTATACGCTCTGTTGAGCGTGTGAGAGAGCGATTCCTTGAGTATCGAGTTTATAAGCGAGCTTTTTCCGCTTCCCGATACACCGGTAACGCAAACCATTTTGCCGAGAGGAATGGTGACGTCGATGTTTTTGAGATTGTTTTCGCGAGCACCCTTTATGGTGATGAATTTTCCGTTGCCCGCTCTGCGCACCTCGGGAATCTCTATTTTTTGTCTTCCCGAAAGATACGCACCTGTGATAGATTCCTCGGAATTCTTGATATCTTCAGGAGTACCGCTTGCTACGACGTATCCGCCGTGAATACCAGCACCCGGTCCGATATCTACGATAAAGTCGGCGTTTTCCATAGTTTCCTCGTCGTGCTCGACAACGATGACAGTATTGCCGACGTCGCGCAGACGCTTGAGCGTTTCGATAAGCTTGGAGTTGTCGCGCTGATGCAGACCGATAGACGGCTCGTCAAGCACGTACATAACGCCGACAAGCGAGCTTCCTATCTGAGTTGCAAGACGTATTCTCTGTGCCTCTCCGCCCGAAAGCGTGCCCGAAGAGCGCGAAAGGGTGAGATAATCGAGTCCGACCGACACAAGGAAGGTAAGACGCGCGGTAATTTCTTTGATTATTTCCTTTGAGATTATTTTTTCGGTCTCGTCAAAGTCGATATTCTTTACAAATTCAAGAGCTTCGGAGATAGGCATAGAGCAGAATCCGAAAATGTTCTTGTTTCCGACGGTAACGCTGTTTATTTCATCGTTAAGACGTGAACCGCCGCATTTTTCACAGATAATGTCCTCGGTGAATTCTCCGTAATATTCCGAGCCCCACTGACGTATTCTGTTTTCAAGCATAGGGATAAGTCCGTCGAAGGTTATAGTCTGCTGAGAAACACGCTTGTCAAAAACTCTGCGTACCGTGTAAAGGTTGTCGTTGTCTCCGTAAAGAAGAACATTCATCGCCTCGTCCGAATATTTGTAGAGCGGGGTATCGAGAGTAAAGCCGTGCTTTTCGCCGACAGCGGCAAAAAGCGGTCCGTTCCAGGTGTCGTCGTCAAGACTCTTGAAGCCGTTGACCATTATTGCGCCCTGACGCAGAGACAGATTCTTATTGGGCATGATCTTTGCCTGACTTATGACCGTTTTTACGCCGAGACCGGAGCATTCGGGACAAGCACCGAGAGGATTGTTGAATGAGAACATTCTCGGCTCAAGCTCGCCGAAGGATATTCCGTGCTCCTCGCAGGCAAAATTAAGCGAAAAGGAAAGTATCTTGTCTTCTTCGGAGGGCAGAAGTATCTCGAGGTCGCCTCCCGCGAGATTCAGCGCCGTTTCAACCGAGTCGGCAAGACGGGAGCGTATGTCGGGACGGATCACAAGACGGTCGATAACGATCTCGATGGTGTGCATCTTGTTTTTGTCGAGAATGATATCCTCGGAAAGGTCTCTGACCTCGCCGTTTATGCGTGCGCGCACGTATCCGAGCTTCTTGGCATCGTCAAGTATCTTTATGTGCGTGCCCTTTTTTCTTCTTACCATAGGGGCGAGGACCATGAACTTTGTTCCCTCGGGCATAGAGGATATGCGGTCGAGGATTCCGTCGAGAGTCTGCTTGCGGATCTCTTTGCCGCATACGGGACAGTGCGGTACACCAACACGGGCATAAAGCAGACGAAGGTAATCGTATATTTCCGTTACCGTGCCGACAGTCGAGCGCGGGTTTTTAGAGGTCGTTTTCTGGTCTATTGAGATAGACGGCGACAGACCCTCGATGAGGTCGACGTCAGGCTTGTCTATCTGACCGAGAAACTGTCTTGCATATGACGAGAGCGATTCTACAAACTTGCGGTGTCCCTCTGCATAGAGCGTGTCAAATGCAAGCGAGGATTTTCCCGATCCCGAAAGTCCGGTGAAAACGATAAGCTTGTCTCTCGGAATGTCGAGCGATATATTTTTGAGGTTGTTTTCTCTTGCACCCCGTATTACTATCTTTTTGTTATCCATTTTTTAGTATCCTTTTTTGTAAATATCTCATAGGTTAAGCGCTTACTGCTTTTCGAGTGCTCTTATGCGGTCGCGGTATACGGCGGCAGTTTCAAAGTCGAGCTTCGAAGCAGCCTCGCGCATAAGCTTTTCAAGCTCGGCAACAGAGTATTTTTCTCCGCTGTCCCGCTTTGACTTTTTCGTATCTGCACCACGCTTTGTCTGTGTGCGCGAATCTCCGAAGTCGATAAGCTCGCGAATGTCCTTTTTGATAGTCTTCGGAATTATTCCGTTTGCCTTGTTGTACGCGTCCTGTTTTTCGCGGCGGCGCTTGGTTTCGTCTATCGCAACGCGCATAGAACGCGTTATCTTGTCGGCGTACATTATGACCCTTCCGTCTGCGTTTCGCGCGGCACGTCCGATAGTCTGTATAAGAGAGGTCTCTCCGCGCAGAAATCCTTCCTTGTCGGCGTCAAGTATAGCGACAAGCGATACCTCGGGAATGTCGAGACCCTCGCGGAGCAGGTTTACACCCACGAGCACGTCGAAAACACCGAGACGCAGATCGCGTATGATCTCTGTACGCTCGACCGTGTCGATGTTGTGGTGAATGTACTTTACCTTGATAAGATTCATAGTGAAATATTCGGTAAGGTCCTCTGCCATCTTCTTTGTAAGCGTGGTTACAAGGACGCGCTCGCCCTTTTCGGCTCTTATGCGTATCTCGCCCATAAGATCGTCTATCTGACCCTCGGCGGGGCGCACCTCTACCACGGGATCAAGAAGTCCGGTCGGTCTTACGAGCTGTTCAACGATTTGCTCGGACTGCCCCTTCTCATAATCGCTCGGAGTGGCTGAAACGTAGATCACCTGATTAAGCTTGTCGGCAAATTCGTCGAATTTCAGCGGTCTGTTGTCATACGCCGACGGCAGACGGAATCCATATTCGACAAGATTGGTCTTTCTCGCACGGTCGCCGCCACTCATTCCGTGAATCTGCGGTATGGAAACGTGAGATTCGTCTATGAAAAGCAGAAAATCCTTTGGAAAATAGTCAAGCAGAGTATAGGGCGTAGAGCCGGGCTCACGACCTGCGAAAATACGCGAATAGTTTTCGATACCCGAGCAGAATCCGACTTCGCGGAGCATCTCGAGATCGTATCTCGTGCGCTCCTCGATCCTCTGAGCCTCAATAAGCTTGTTCTGCGACTTGAAAAACTCAACGCGCTCTTCCATTTCTATCTCGATCTGCTTCAGCGCTCTTTCACGAGTTTCGTCCGAAACGGCGTAGTGCGTGGCGGGATAGATGGTAGTGTATCCGAGTGTGCGGATAAGCTCACCCGTTACTGTGTTTATTTCGCTGATACGGTCTATTTCGTCACCGAAAAACTCGACTCGCACCGCCTTTTTGTCACTTGCGGCAGGAAGCACCTCGACAGTATCTCCGCGCACTCTGAATTTGTCACGCTCAAGACCGATATCGTTTCTTTCGTAATTCATTGAGATAAGCTTCGATATTAATTCCTCGCGCGACATCTCTGCACCTTGGCGAAGAGATATCATCTGCGAAAGATATTCTCTCGGGTCACCGAGCGAATATATGCAGGAAACGCTCGCGATTATTATGACGTCGCGTCGCTCAAAAAGTGAGGTAGTCGCGCTGTGACGTAGGCGGTCTATCTCGTCGTTTACCGCGCTGTCCTTTTCAATGTATATATCCTTGCCCGGAATGTAAGCCTCGGGCTGATAGTAGTCATAGTAGGAAACGAAGAACTCAACCGCATTTTCGGGGAAAAACTCACGGAATTCCGAGCAAAGCTGTGCGGCAAGAGTCTTGTTATGAGAAAGTATAAGTGTGGGCTTGTTTACGTTTGCGATAATATTCGCCATAGTAAAGGTCTTACCCGAGCCGGTAACGCCGAGAAGGGTCTGCTTTTTCATTCCCGCATTTACACCTGCGCTGAGAAGCTCGATAGCTTCGGGCTGGTCGCCGGTCGGCTTGAACGGTGAAACCAATTTGAATTTGTTCTGTTTTTCCACGTTGAAACTTCCTTTCTCATATATATTAACACGCGTTTCACGGTCGCGCGGAGCTGTGAAAAAACACAGAATCCGTGAAATTTGTCAAACTATAATATTATATCACACATTTTTAAAAATTTAAATAGCAAAAGGTATTATTTTTTTATAAAAGAAGAGAATACTTGATTTTTTTATTATGTTTTAAAAACTATTGACTTTTATCGGTAAAAATGATATATTCATTTTCAGAGAGAATATCTCGTAATACATATAGTGAGGTAATAACTATGACAAGCGAACAGTTTATGAAAAATCTCAACGTTCCCGAAGGAAAGGTGGACGTAATACTCGATACCGATGCTTATAACGAAATTGACGACCAGTTTGCAATAGCGTATATGCTTCGCTCGGATGATAAAATAAATGTAAAAGCAATATGTGCGGCTCCCTTTTTCAATGCACTTTCTACCTCTCCCGAGGACGGTATGGAAAAAAGCTATAACGAAATACTTAAAATACTCAAATTCGCAGGACACGAGGAGCTTTGCGAAAACACTTACAGAGGAAGCCGCGGCTATCTCGTTGACGAAAAAACTCCTCAGCCCTCGGACGCGGCAAATAAGATAGTTGAGATAGCAAACGGATATACGGCTGAAAAGCCTCTGTACGTTGTAGCTATCGGAGCTATAACAAATGTGGCTTCCGCACTTATTATGGATCCCTCGATCAAGGAAAAGATGGTAGTCGTATGGCTCGGCGGACACGCAACGAGCTGGATACATAACAGAGAATTCAATCTCTTCCAGGATGTCGCGGCTGCAAGAATAATTTTCGGATGCGGCGTGCCCTTCGTACAGCTACCCTGTATGGGCGTTGTAAGCGAATTCAGAATAAGCCGCCCCGAGCTTGAATACTGGCTTGTTGATAAGAATCCGCTTGCAGATTATCTCGCAAGAAATACCATCAAAGCGGCAGAATCGTATGCGGCAGGCAAGCCCTGGACGCGCGTTATATGGGACGTTACCGCAGTTGCGTGGCTTCTCAACGATAAGAACAGATTTATGAACTCGGTAATAGAGCACGCGCCTATTCCCGAATACGACCATCAGTATGCAAAGAGAGCGGACCGTCATTTCTACCGCTACGTAAACGAAATAAAGAGAGATGCTCTTATGGAGGATCTTATCAAAAAGCTGCTTAAGTAAGATTTTTACCAAAACCGTGGATCACGGCTTGTGAAAGGAGATAACTATGGGAAGAATGCTCGGAGCTTTCGATTCGGATAATGACAACGATCGTCCCGATCTTAATAAATGCCCCGATTGCGGATGCTTTTTCGCGCAGGACAACTGTCCTCTTTGCGGAAAGCTTTGCCCCGAGGAAATGAGAGCGGGCAACCGCAAGGCTGTAAAGGCAAAGAAAAAAAGAGGCGGATATTCTTCGGGCAGGGTGACCTTTGTCGAGTGGTATCACAGCTGGTGGTTTATCATTCTTATGATGCTCGTTATGCCTATCGTGGGTATAATCCTGCTTATCACAAGTCCGCATAAAAAATCGCTCAAGATAGCCCTTATCGCGGTAGCCGTTCTTATAGCTATGCTTCCGACGATACTGTTCGCAGTGTACGGCTTTTTGCTTAGTACCTTTGACAGTCCGATCGATACGTCAAAAAGCAGGGAAGAATATATCGAAGCGTGCCAAAGCGTGGACGCAGAGGAATATTACCGTATGGCGGATACTTATACGGGAAAATTCGTTTCGATAACCCTGAAGATCAAGGAAAAATTCACGGACGGCGATGCTTACACGGGTGATAAGTACACTACGCATTACCTTTGCACGGATACGGACGGAAAAGAACTTCGCTTCATAATAAGAGACTGTATTCAGGACGGCTCGCAGAACTTTATCGCAGGCGACGTTATAACCGTTTACGGCGAGGGTGCGGGAAATTATTCGGTTTACGATGAAAATTACGATCTCCGTAGCGCTCCCGGAATCTTCGTGGCGTACGTTAAGATCGTGGAATGAATTAAGTAACAAAAAACTCTTGGAAACTGTCTTCCAAGAGTTTTTCTTTGTCGGAAACCCTTTTTTCAAAAAGGGTTTCCGACACCTTCCCAAAAACTTTACTGAAAAAGAAAGAAGAGACTTTTTTTAAGAAAAGTTTTTGGAGTTCCAAGAACCTTTTTTCAAAAAGCTCCTTTGCGTTTTTTGCAAAGTTTTTTGGGGAAGATAATCCCCTCTCACCTGCTTCGCAGGAGCTCTCCTGAAGGGAGAGCCTTCAAGTTTTTATTTTCAGCAAAGTTTTTGGAGTTCCAAGAACCTTTTTTCAAAAAGGTTCTTGGCAGGATCCAAGGACAGAGTCCTTGGCGTTACTTCAGAATTTCAAGTAAGATCTTTGCAGCTTCGCGCATAGTGAGCTCGCCGTCGGAAATGCCTGATACGCTTATCGATTCCTTGCAGATATACGAAGCCATTTCGAGCGCCTTGGCAGAGGTGAGAATATCGATCTCAGAGTCGGATATTTCGCCGAAAACAGAGATAACGTCGTTCTCGTCGTCGGGAAGAGAAAGTCCGGCGGCAGCCATAGCCATTATGGCAAATTCGTCATAGGAAACAGCCTTATCGGGCTCAAAATAGCTGTATTTTCCGATAGTTTTTCCGACGTAGATGCCCTTGTCGGCAAGGAGAAGAGCATCGTATTTGAATTCGCTTCCGAGGTCAACGTAGCTGATGGTGGGCGCTTTTTTTACGTCAAGCGATACGCTTATGATATCGGACGCGTTGCCGTAGCAGTCGGTCACAATATAGGAAAAAGAATCCTCGCCCACGGCGTTTTTGTCGGGAGTATAGACAAATTTTCCGCTTGACGGATCATCGAGAGTGAGCTTCCCGTGAGAGGGGCGAGATACGATAGAAAAGGTGACGCTGTCGCCGTCGGGGTCGCGCGCGGAGAGATAGTCAATGCGGTCAATTCCCGCGTAGGCGGATACCACCTTCGAGGATGCGCTCGGCGCAAAGTTGAGAGTGTCGGTGAATTTTATCGTGCAATCGATAACACGGGGATATCCCGAGGAGATGCATCCGAAAACGAAGGAGGCATCGTCTACAGACTCGCTTGCAGGGATAAATACCAGCTTTGAGAGCTTGCTTCGGGGGATTATCTGATTTGCAAGGACGGGCACTTTGCCGAGCATAAGCTTTCCGTCGGCAGAATCGGGAAGAATAAGGATAGTTATGCTGGCAAGACGGGAGCTGCCGATACATTCTTCAAATTCGTCGGTGTCAAAGCTTACTCGGCTTCCGCGCATGCCGTTTTTGGTGAAGACCGTGTTTTGCGCAAGATTGTCAATAGCGGGTGAAAGACTTTCCTTGGCGTGAGCGGCACACGGGATGATGAGAGCGCTGAAAATAAGCGAGATAAAAATAATTGAGGTCAGAATTTTGAATAAACGGGATTTTTTCATTTTAAATATTCCTTTCTTTTGGTACTGAAATAATTATTGGCAAAATAAGTGAGAAATATTCCCGTGAAGTATAGAAGAAAATATAAATTTGCGGTAAAATAGGGTGTGAGGTTTTTATAAGATAGGTTGTGTAATAAGTGAAGGACACTTTAATAAAAGCTTTTTGGGGAAAGGAGAGATATCAATGGATAACGGTGCAAGTAGCTACCGCCGTTTCCGTGAAGATGGTGACGAAAGCGGACTTGAAGAAATAATACGCGATTATAGGGACGGACTTGTCTTTTATCTTAAAAGTATCGTGGGAAATATACACGAAGCGGAGGAGCTTGCAGAGGATACCTTCGTTTTGCTCGGCACGAAAAAGCCGAGAGATAAGGAAATAGGATCTTTTAAGACCTGGCTGTATACGATAGGAAGAAATATCGCTATAAATCATATAAGGCGGAAAAAGCGCACGGACACTCTGCCTATTGATGATCTGCCCACACTTGTAAGTGAGGAAAAAGACCTTGAAAAGGCGTATATCAGAGAGGAAAGAAAGATAAGCGTACATAAAGCGCTGAAAAAACTGAAAACCGAATATCACGAGGTCATATGGCTTGTGTATTTTGAGGGTATGAGTATTAAAGAGACAGCGGCGATAATGAAAAAATCGGTGCACAATATAGAAACACTTGTTTACCGTGCACGAAAATCGCTGAGATCAGAGCTTGAAAAGGAGGGCTTTGTTTATGAAGAGCTATGATGAAACAATAAGCGCGGTGCTTGACCGCATAAGAGAAAACAATATCGAAAACCAGCGCAAAAGGAAGATGGCACTAAAGCTGATAACTTCGCTCGGTTGCTTGTGCCTCGTTGTGGCTGTTTGTGTGGGAGTGTGGAATATTGATTTCTCCGCACTTACGGGGGATGAAAAAACACCTGTGGATGAAAACATACCTAAAGAAGATGTTTTCCTGCTCAGTAACGGATTGTCACCGTCAGAAGACAAGTTGGTCGGATTTTCTATACCTGCAAGCGATTACGGCATAGCCCGTGCGGCGCACTCGGAAAATATAGTGTTTAGCGAATTAAAGAACAAAGTAAAAACTCCGTTTAAAGGAGCGGGCACTTTTGTTTATCGACATACCGAATGTGAATATAGAACTATTGGTTCAAAAGAATACGGAGATTTTTACAGTTCTTTTGACATATATATCGAAGAAGAAACTGGAGCTAGAGTTGAGTATTTGCACGGCACAAATATCATAACGGCTTATAGAAAAGGTAATATAGAAAGACCGCGGGGAGGCGCAACCATTGATGAGAAGCGAGCAAAACAAGCAGCAAAAGAACTTGTTTTGAAAATAATGACCGAAAAAGAATTTTCCGAATATGATGAAGGAGTATTTTCACCGTATGCCGGAAGCGGTCTGTACGCTGTTCTCTACACACGCTACATTAATGGATATGCGACTGATGACAGCATAAATGTAGTTGTAACTCCGGACGGAGAAGCTGTAATGTATAACGGACGTTATGTTGGCAAATATGATACTCTTGAATCAAAGCTTACGAAAGAAAAGCTTGATGCAGCTAACGAAAAGCTCAGAACAAAAATAGAAGAAATGAATTTGAAAAATTTGTCTATGGGAATTTCCCGTATTTTAACGACTATAACAGGTGAAGTTTTTATTAGGATCCCGATAGAATACGATGGTTCAAAAGAACCTCCCGCTGACGTTGTGGTTAGCAAAGCGACTGCATATGTGTATATAAGTGTAAATTAATTTTAATACCCCACCCCCGCGCTACCCGCGCGGGGATTTTTCTGCTCAATCACCAATTTTCTGAATCAAAAAAACACAAAATTAATAAAAAAGTCTTGTAATCGCAAAAGAAGCGTGATATAATAATTATAATTTTGGATACTTATAGTCGTTTTGCCTTGAGCAGGGCAAACACAGGAGGTTTTTATGCTTAACATAAGATACGAATACACAACAGAAAAAAAGGTTAAACCCGATTACTCCAAGCTTGGATTTGGTAAGTATTTTACAGACCACATGTTTATGATGGATTATACAGAGGGTCAGGGCTGGCACGATGCACGTATAGTTCCTTTCCAGAACCTCTCGCTTTCTCCCGCAACCGCAGTTTTCCACTACGCGCAGGAAATGTTCGAGGGTCTTAAGGCTTATAAGACAGCAGACGGAAAGATTCAGCTCTTCAGACCTCAGAAGAATATCGAAAGACTTAACAACACAAACAGACGTATGTGTATCCCCGAGATCGATCCCGATGACGTTCTTCAGGCTATCAAGGCTGTAGTTAAGACGGACGAGGACTGGATCCCCGAGGAAGAGGGCAAGTCGCTCTATATCAGACCCTTCATTATCGCAACGGACGCTATGCTCGGTGTTCACCCCTCTCATAGCTATCTCTTCTGCATTATTCTTTCTCCCGTCGGTGCGTACTACGCAACGGGTATCAACCCCGTTAAGATCTACGTTGAGCCCGAATACGTTCGCGCTGTAAAGGGCGGTACGGGATTTGCAAAGGTCGGCGGTAACTACGCGGCTTCTCTTAAGGGTCAGGAAGTAGCTGAAAAGCTCGGATACGCACAGGTGCTCTGGCTTGACGGTATTCACCATAAGTATATAGACGAGGTCGGCGCTATGAACGTCTTCTTCGTTATAGACGGTGAGATCATTACTCCCACACTTGAAAACGGAAATATCCTTCCCGGCGTTACACGTGACTCGGCTATTCAGCTCCTCAGAAGCTGGGGATATAAGGTAAGCGAAAGACTCCTCTCGATCGATGAGATCCGCGAGGCTGCCGATAACGGCAAGCTCGACGAGGCTTTCGGTACGGGTACAGCCGCAGTTATCTCTCCTATCGGCGAGCTTAACGAGGCAGGCAAGGTTATGATAATCAACGAAGGCAAGATCGGACCGATCTCCCAGCGTCTTTATAATAATCTCACAGGTATTCAGTGGGGTACGGTTGAAGACACAATGGGCTGGACGGTTGCAGTTGACTGATCTTCGGATTTTGAATTATGAAGCTTGATATCGGCAAAGAATTTGACGGTATGACCGTGCGCGATTTTCTGACACACGAGCTTCAGCTTTCGCGCAGGTGTATTTCTTCGCTGAAAAATCACGAAAAGGGAATGGTTCTTAACGGTGACAGAGTTACCGTAAGAGCCCTTCTCTCAAGCGGTGACATTTTGGAGCTCGCTCTTGAGGACGAAAGCGAGGATATCACCGAGCTGACTCCGGTGAATATACCGATAGAGGTTATATACGAGGATGAAGCCGTGACCGTGGTTAATAAGCCCGCGGGAATGCCGACGATACTTTCTCACGGTCATTACGAGGATACTCTGGCAAACGCGCTTGCGTACAGATACCGCGGCAGAGGCTTCGTTATGCGTGCTGTCAACCGACTTGACAGAGATACGAGCGGAATATGCCTTGTGGCAAACAGCCGCAGAAGCGCGTATATTCTCTGCGAGCAGATGAAGAGCAGAGAAATGACGAAAAAGTATATAGCTCTGCTTGACGGCAGAATAGATGCCGATAATTCAGAAAAGATAATAAAAAACTATATAAAACGTAAAGAAGGAAGCACGATGATGCGCGAAGTTACCCTTGACCCAAGCGGCGGGGATATTGCCGAAACGCATTATCGCCTTTTTGCGCAGAGCAAAAAATACAGCGCTGTGATAGCAGAGCCGAAAACGGGCAGAACTCATCAGCTTCGCGTGCATTTTTCGCATATGGGATATCCGATAGTCGGTGATACTATGTACGGAGAGAAAAGCGAGCTGATAGACCGTCAGGCGCTTCACGCCTTTGAGCTGACATTTACTCATCCCTATACGAAGGAAAAAATGACGTTTCGCGCGCCTCTTCCCGAGGATATGCTCGCCGTTATGCGGGACGTTGAGATGGATATCGATCTCGCGGAGCTTAAAGCAGAGTGACGCTTGCAAGCGCTGAAATATCTGTTTGTGAAAGGAATTACCAGATGTCCGAAGAAAAGATAAACGACTATCCGAATATAACCGAATGTGAAAATATTTCGGATGAAAACACAGAAGGCGCAAAAAAAGTCAAAAGGAGCTTTCGCGAAGCTTTTTTTAAGTTTTGTCCGCTTGCTTGCGTAGTCTTTTTCGCTTTGGGCATAATTTCCTTTGCCGTTCATATGATAGCTGTGGCATCCCCCGATTTTGCCGACTTTATTACGAAATACGTGGCATCGGGCGTGAGATTTACGCTTGCAAAGCTTACCGGATGGATACCATTTTCACTTGCGGAAATGATAATAATAATTCTTCCGCTTATTCTCGTGGCTCTGATAGTGATCGGCATAAAAGTAGTAAGATCGAATAAAAAGTATGCCTATTCTCGATATATCTGCACGCTTCTTTCGATAATCGTGACCTTTTACTCGCTTTTCGTCTTCACCCTCGGTACGGGATATCAGGGCAGAACGCTTTATGAAAAGCTGGGCGTTGAGAAGCCGAAATACGAGGATTCCTCCGATCTTCTCGCGCTTTGCGAATATCTCCGCGATAACGCTAAGGAATGTGCGAAGGATATAACCTTTAATGAGCTCACGGGCTCGGTAATGCCTTATTCGCGCGATGAGCTTAACGATCTTTTGAACGATGCCTGCATAAAAGCAGCAGAAAAATACGATTTTATTTCCCCGCTCAGATCAAATTTTAAGCACGTGATACTGAGTCACTATATGACGTATACTCACATTTCGGGAGTATATACCTACTATACGGGCGAATCGAATATAAATACGAATTTCCCCGATTATACTCTTCCGTATACCGCGGCGCACGAGATGGCGCATCAACGCGGCATAGCTCCGGAAAACGAAGCTAATTTCGTTGCTTATCTGATATGTATGGAAAGCGATGATAATTATATCAGATACAGCGCGTATCTTAATTTGCTCGAATACGTTCAGTCGACTCTTTATAAAGCCGACAAGAGCGCGTACAGCGCATTCTCCTTTACGCTCGGAGAAGAGATATATCTCGAATTCCGCGCATATAACGCATTTTTTGACGAATACCGCCAAAACGTAGTTGCGAACGTGAGCCAGGCGGTAAACGATACCTACCTCAAGGCGCAGGGACAGTCCGCAGGAACGATAAGCTATTCGCTCGTCGTCGGACTCGCCATCGCATATCTCGATTATTGAAAACAAGTGCCGAAATGACATAAAAGCCTCGTCGGCATATTATAATATTGATTTAACAACTGTCAAAAGGAATGATCATATAATGGAAAAGATAGTTATTAACGGCTCAAGGCCGCTTAACGGTGAAATTGAAATAGGCGGAATGAAAAACGGAGCACTTCCGATAATATTCGCCGCACTCCTTGTAACGAAGGGTGTTTCTGTTATAGAAAATCTGCCCGCTGTCAAGGACATCGATCTTTCTCTTGAAATAATAGAAAGCCTCGGTGCAAAGGTAGACCGCATAGATAAGCATACCGCAAGAATAGACGCAACGTCGGTAAAGGTGTCCGAGCCTCCGGCATCTCTTGTGAGAAAGATGAGAGCATCCTATTATCTTCTCGGAGCAGAGCTCGGAAGATTCGGTGAGGCTGTCGTTCAGTATCCGGGCGGATGCGATTTCGGCGGACGTCCGATAGACAGACATATCAAGGGCTTCGAAACCCTCGGTGCAACGGTTACGGAAACCTTCTCTGAAAGCGGAAAATGCGTAAGAGCTGTGACCGAGGGCGGTGTTGTCGGAGCAAACGTCTTCTTTGATGACGTTTCGGTCGGTGCAACCATAAACGTAATGCTCGCCGCGGTTACCGCCAAGGGTCTTACAATAATTGAAAACGCTGCAAGAGAGCCTCACGTTGTTGACCTTGCAAACTTCCTCAATACCTGCGGCGCAAAGGTAATGGGCGCGGGTACTCCCACTATAAAGATAACCGGAGTCGATAAAAACGAGCTCCACGGATGTACATATACGGTCGTTCCCGATATGATAGAGGCGGGCACTTATATGGTGGCAGCCGCCGCAACGGGTGGAAGCGTACTCATAAAGAACGTTATCCCGAAGCACCTTGAAGCAACCTCTACAAAGCTCGCCGAGATGGGCGTTAAGATAGTGGAAAATGACGACAGCGTCGAGGTCAGCGTTCCGTCGGGACTTAACGCAACCAATATCAAGACTCTTCCGTATCCGGGTATCCCGACCGATATGCAGCCTCAGTTCTGCGTGCTTATGTGCGTTGCAAACGGTGTAAGTAAGCTCGTAGAGGGTGTTTTCGACAACAGATTCCAGTACGTCGATCAGCTCAGAAATATGGGTGCTTCCATCGAAGTAAACGGTCGCGTGGCTACTATAAGCGGCGGATCGCCTCTTTACGGCGCAGCTGTCAATGCATCCGACCTCAGAGCGGGCGCGGCTATGATAATCGCGGGACTTGCCGCTAACGGAAAGACAGAAATTGAAAATATCAATTATATTAACCGCGGTTATGAGGATATAGTTGAAAAGCTTTCGGCTGTCGGAGCAGATATCGCTCTTGTAAACGTAGAAGACTAAAAAATCCGGAGCTTGCTCCGGATTTTTTGGCAAAGGGAACTTTTTGGAAAAAGTTCCCTCTGCACACCCTCAAAAACTTTGCTGAAAAGAAGAATTTTAGGGGCGAAATTTATGGGCAGTACCATTAGTTTTTTTCTTTAATAAAGTTTCTTGAAATTCCTAGGAACTTTTTGAAAAAAAGTTCCCTCCGGACTCCTTCAAAAGCTTTGCAGAAAAGAAAAAATCATATTGAAGTCTACAAATCGCCCCTTTACTTTTTGTCTTTCCTTTTGAGAAAAGTTTTTGAAGTTCTTAGAAACTTTTTACAAAAAGTTTCTAAGCGGGATCCAAGGGCAGAGCCCTTGGCGGGATTCAAGGGCAGAGCCCTTGGCGGGATTCAAGGGCAGAGCCCTTGGCGGGATTCAAGGGCAGAGTCCTTGGTGGGTTTCAGGGCAGAGCCCTGAGAAAGGATAAAAATGAGAACACTTACGGTTAATAAAAACGATGCGGGACAGAGGCTGGATAAATTTCTGTCGAAGGCAGTGCCGACGCTTCCGGGATCGCTGATGTATAAGCTCATAAGAACGAAGAAGATAAAGGTCAACAGAAAGCGCACGGAGCATACCTATTTTCTGTGCGAGGGCGATACGGTCGAGCTGTTCATTAAAGAAGAATTTTTTGAAAATACGGTAGAAACGAGCGCGCTGAAGCTGACACCGCATATAGATATAATATACGAAGACGAAAATATAATGCTCTGCGATAAAAGAGCAGGGATGATAGTTCATTCGGACGATAAAGAGAGCACGAATACGCTGATATCGCATATTACGGCGTATCTCTATCAGAAGGGCGAATACGATCCGAATAAAGAAAACTCGTTTGCGCCCGCACTGTGTAACAGAATAGACAGAAATACGGGCGGAATAGTTATAGCGGCAAAAAACGCGCAGACCCTTCGTATAATGAACGAAAAGATAAAGAACAGAGAACTTAAAAAGAAATATCTTGCCGCGGTTCACGGGATTTTCAAGGAAAAAGAAGGACTTCTGAAGGGATACCTTATAAAAGATCAGAAAACCAATACGGTAAAGGTATTTGAAGTACAGCCGAAATTCGGCGATGCGAAGAAGATAGTTACGGGATACCGCGTTGTTGCCGAAAAAAACGGTCTTTCGCTGCTTGAGGTCGACCTCATAACGGGACGTACTCATCAGATAAGAGCTCATATGTCATCGATAGGACATCCGCTGCTTGGCGATGGAAAATACGGCGTAAACAGAGAGGATAAGCAGAGCGGATATAAATATCAGGCACTTTATTCGTATTGCCTTGAATTTTGCTTTACGGGTGACTCGGGAATACTTGAATATCTGAATGAAAGGAAATTCGAAATAAATGAAGACAAGATCTGGTTTTGCAGAGAATTTCAGTAAGCTTTGCGAGAAAAAAGCCTTTCTGCTGCTGATTTTGGCGCTATCTGCGGTGGTTACCGCACTTACACTGATATTTGAAATAATGTCGGTTGTGGTGTTTGTGTCGATAGTACCGCTCGTGCTTGTTCTTATAAAGAAAAGCGAAGACGGCAAAATAAATAAAAAGAAAATATTTTCAAGCTATGGGATAGGCTTTGTGTGGTCGTTTTTCTTCTACATAGTGATATATCATTGGTTCTGGTATCTTTGGCCGATGGATTTCCTCGGAGTTGAAAAGCCGCTCGCACTTTTGATAACCCTTTTCTGCTGGATAGGACTTTCGCTTCTACAGACGATAGGAACGGCATTCGTTGCACCGCTGTTTTGTATTGCATACAGAAAAGACAAGCCCTTTTTTACACCGCTTGTCTTTGCGTGCGCGTGGACCTTTCTTGAATATATGCAGTCGCTTACGTGGATGGGAGTCCCGTGGGCAAGACTTGCACTTTCGCAGACCGTCTTCCCCGCTTCGGTGCAGATTGCGGCACTTTTCGGGTCGCTCTTTGTAAGCTTTGTAATAGCACTTGTGAACGGACTTGCCGCTGTGTCGGTAAGAGCATTCCGGCGTGAAGGAAAAAGCTCGAAAGGAGCTCTCAGATTCGCGTGCGCGGCTCTTGCTGTGGTAATGCTCAACCTCGGCTACGGATTTCTCGCAATAGGTATAAATAACGAAAAGAAGGGCGAAGAGATAGTAGTTACGGTAGTGCAGGGAAATATATCGTCAAACGATAAGTGGGCGGATCAGTCAAACGCGCACGCGATGGACGTTTATGAGACTCTCACTCTTGCCGCAAACGCAAAAAAGCACGCAGACGTTGTCGTCTGGCCCGAAACTGTAATAACGACGTATGCAAGAAAAAGTCCGGTCTACAGAAATGCTATATCAGAGCTTGCAAAGGAAACGGGCTCGATAATATTTGTGGGAACGATAGACGAGCTTGACGTGTCGGATGAGATATCAAACGAGTATAATGCGGTAATAGCGTTCTTACCGGACGGAACCATAGAGGAGGGCTCGTATAAAAAGCAGCACCTTGTTCCATTTGGAGAATACATGCCGATGAGAAAGATACTGACTGTTGTGCTCCCCTTTATGGCAGAGCTAAATATGCTCGAGGATGACCTTACACCGGGTACGGACAGCGAGCTTATTGAAACGGAGCACGGCAGTATAGGCAGACTTATATGCTTCGATTCAATATATTCCGATCTTGCAAGGAAGAGTACGGCAGACGGAGCAGAGTATATTCTGCTTTCGACAAACGATTCGTGGTATCGCGACTCGGCGTCGGCATATCAGCATAATTCGCACGCTGTGCTACGCGCTGTCGAGAACAGAAGATATATAGCAAGAGCGGCAAGCACGGGTATATCGGCGATAATAAGCTCGGACGGAGAAATAGTCGATATGCTTCCACCGCTTACAAAGGGATATCTTACCTCGTCGGTATACAGAAGCACGAACAGAACTCTTTATTCGTACGTCGGGGATATTATAGTACTTCCTTGTGTGATGCTTGTGGCTGTATTGGCAGTAAAGAATCTCTTGGAGAATAAAGGAAAAACAGGGCACACATCTGAAAAATAAAGTGTATAGTTGTTAAATGTGCACAAAAAATGCAATTTCAATTTGTGAGCGCACGCCGAAAAATAAAGTTGACAAATCAGCGTTTAAATGATATAATATTTCTACAAAACTACTTGGAGGTTTTAGTATGAAAAAAAGAATTTTGGCAACAATTATGTCTGTTCTTCTTATCGTATGTTCTCTCCTCACTCTCGCATCCTGCGTAGGTGAAAAGGAACCTGAAGGCCCTACCGGCGATACAGGTCTTGAGGAAAGACTATGGTACGATAACCTCGGCGAGCACGACCTTGACGGATATCCCGTTAAGTTTGCAGTAGCTGAGGCAGACGGAGACGGCTTCCACAAGCGTTCTATCGCAGCGGAAGAAGACACGGGTGACTCTGTTGACGCGGCGATATTCGCACGTAACAAGGCAGTTGAAGCAAGATTTAACTGCGTTATCGAGCTCACTTACTACACAGAATCAAACCTTTCCACAACTCTTTCGAGCGTATTTATGTCAGGCGGCGAAGAATATGACGTAATCGCAGCTCGTCAGTACGACGATATCGCTATCTGCAGCAAGGGTTACGTTCTCGACCTCGCTAAGAACGAGTATACTTCCCAGTATCTCGAGTGGCAGGATAACAAGTATCCTTACTGGGGCGAAGGCTATATCGACGGTATGTCCTATAAGGGTCAGGTATACTGGCTCGCAGGCGACCTCTGCCTCAGATATACAGGCGGATTCTACTGCACGTTCGTTAACGGAGCTATCTATGATGAAGTTCTCAAGGAAAGCGCAGGAAGCATCTACGACGTAGTAAGAAACAAGCAGTGGACTATCGACAAGATGAGAGAGTTCTCTGATGCAGCTACTACAGTTGAAAACACAACTATCGCAGACCTCGTTGGCTCTGAAGGCGTAGTCGGCGTTGCA
>JAFXJH010000020.1 GCA_017532425.1 Clostridia bacterium
ATATCTCTGCCGAAATTCGTGCATCAAGGACCGTCGAGGTAGCGAAGCGGCGTCCACGGTAGTGAATGACAGCCTAAATGGCTGTCAGAGCCGTGGCGGGACCGAACCGAAGTGAGACCGCCGGTCCCTACAATTTTGTAAACATCCTTATGAGAAGGAGCGCAACGCTTGTGGATTTTTTATATTTTAAAGAGTTTTATATTATCTCAAGCGCATTTGCATCGCCAAGCTCGGGATAAACGTCATCGAGAGTATCCGAATACCAGTATGCAACCGAAGAAAGATCGTCCTCGAGAGGCAGATATCTTCCCTCGCTTCTCCATCCGAGAGCCTGTATCGTAACCTTAAGGTCCTCACTAAAATATACGGGGTCGGTGATATGCCAGCGGTAAAGATTAAAATATCTCTGTGAGAGATAGATGTTGTCCGTACGGCGCACCTTATACATACCAGAATAAGGTGTCGAGAATTCGGTATACTGTCCGTTTACATCGAAGTTATACGCTCCGCAGAAATAGTCCTCTGTTCCCGTTCCGCAGATAGTGGGAAATTCGCCGTCGCCGTCAATATAGAATTTGATCTCGCCTTCGCCCCACCATCCGTTGGACTTTACGCCCCAGTGCATATAAGTTCCGACGTAGTGACCGTTACCCTTGATATTATCGAGGATAGTGTATACTTCTTTATAGGGAAGCGGATTTGTGCGTCTGAACTGCGCGTGGAAGTAGAGAGTGTCGGGGCTGAGCTCTTTTTCCTCGCAGTCTATCTGATAATATATATTGCAGGGATGAACTCCTCTGTTTTCGATCTCTACACGGAAGGATTTGAAATAAGGCATCTCGAAATAGCAGTTAAGTCCTCTTGCGGGGTTTACGCAGATAGCAAGGCTGGAGAGCTGTCTGTACTCTCTGTAATCGGCATTTGCGAAGAAATCGGAAAGCGGAGCTTCGACTGCGGGGTTCTTATGTCCGTCAAAGTAGATGCGCAGAATGAGAAGACGGCCTGCTCTTGCGCTGTCCGTGATCCAGAAATGCTTGATCGCACCCTGACCCTTAACGTCTGCAAGCACAGATATCTCGCCCGGCTGAGATACGATAAAGGGATTTACCTTCCATCCCTGACCAAGCTCGCGTGCGGCGTGGGAAGCACTTCCCTCTTTCGCCATTCCGCCCTTGCCCTTTTCACCCGTGGGGTTTTCGGGAGAAACCGAAAAGCTTTTGATGTTCTTCTTTACGGTAAGACTGTTTAACATTTTTGCCTCCTGTTTTTTGTTTTTTATTTTAATTTAAAAATATTTTTTGGTTCTTTCAAGGACCTCTCCGTGGAGGTTTTCTGTTGCGGCAAGTATAGATCCCGGCTCGGCAAAGCTTATCGGATTGCCCTTCATATCGGTAATAACTCCTCCCGCCTCTGTTATAAGAAGCGAGCCCGCCGCGATATCCCAGGGTGAAAGCATAAATTCGAAAAAGATATCGTTTCTTCCTGCGGCAAGGTAAGCCATATCAAGCGCCGCAGAGCCGCATCTTCTGATATCGGCAGTATCTCTGCAGAGCTCGCTGACAAGTGCAAAGGTCTTTTCAAGCAAAGTATCCTTACAGTAAGGTGCCGTGCCGAATGCGGTAAGCGCATAATTCAGGGGATGCTGTGACACCTTTATCGGCTTACCGTTGAGATACGCGCCCTTTCCCTTTTCTGCGTGGAAGAGCTCACCGAGATAAGGATCGTACACCGCGCCGTATATGACCTCTCCGTATGAAATAAGAGCGAGCGATATGCACGAGTGATTATAACTGTGTATAAAATTAGTCGTTCCGTCTATCGGGTCGATGACGAAACAGCAGGGATGTCGGAGAGATTCGGCATCGTTTTCCTTTTCCTCCGCTATAAAATAAGCGTCCTCAAAGCGCGCAGACAGCTCTTTCATAAGATATTTCTGAACGCGTATATCGTAAAGAGTGACGAAATTGGCTGTTCCCGGCTTTTCCGAAATGCCGCCCTCGCCGTCTACATCGGTAGCACCGAGCATTATTTTTCCCGCCTCTGTAAGTATCGGGCATATAAGCTCGTGCGCCGACGAAAGAAGCTCGTTACTTGTTTTCATAAATTTCCTTCCTTTCGCAGAAAATATATCGCCTTCATTATAGCATACCGATACGTAAAATAAAAGAGGATAGAGAAATTTTTTATTTTGTTTATAAAAATCATACGGTAATTTATCTTATTTAGCATAAAAGGTCTTAAAATCTCTTGATTATTATCAAAATATGTTGTATAATCTAAAAATCAGACTTTTAAGAAAAGAGATAATTTGATGAACAAAATTTTCAGACCAAAAATCATTGATTCCATGAAGGGATACAGCCCAAAGCAGCTCGTATCCGATATGGTAGCCGGACTTATCGTTGCGATCATCGCGCTTCCCCTTTCGATAGCGCTTGCCATCGCTTCGGGTGTTTCTCCCGAAAAGGGTATATACACAGCTATCATCGCAGGCTTTGTTATCGCTCTGCTCGGAGGAAGCCGTGTAAACATCTCGGGACCGACCGCCGCATTTGCAACTATCGTTGCCGGCATCGTAGCACAGCACGGTATCGAGGGGCTTGTTATTGCCACTCTTATGGCAGGTGTGATACTCGTTATTATGGGAGTGCTCAAATTCGGCTCTCTCATAAAATACATTCCCTGCACTATAACCACCGGCTTTACCTCGGGTATCGCCGTCACTATAGTCGTCGGACAGATAAAGGATTTTCTCGGTCTTACCTTTGCCGAGGGCACTCACGCTGTAGAAACTATTGAAAAGGCCGAGGCTATTTTCGCATCTCTCGGCACGATAAATCTCTGGGCTCTGCTTGTAGGTGCTATCGGACTTGCCATCCTTATCGTCTGGCCGTATATCAGCAAAAAGATACCCGGCTCGCTTATCGCGGTGCTCGTCGGTGCCGCTGTAGTCAAGATATTTAATATTCCTGTCAACACTATCGGCGACCTCTACAGCATAAGCGGTGCGCTTCCCTCTTTTTCCTTCCCGAATATATCTATGGATATGATAATGACCCTTCTTCCGAACGCCTTTACGATAGCGATACTTGCGGGAATCGAGTCTCTTCTTTCCTGCGTTGTTTCCGACGGTATGATAAACGACCGCCACAACTCCAACACAGAGCTTATCGCGCAGGGCGTGGGAAATATCTGCTCGGGACTTTTCGGAGGTATTCCCGCAACGGGTGCTATAGCAAGAACTGCCGCCAACGTCAAAAACGGCGGACGCTCCCCTATTTCGGGAATCGTACACGCTCTTGTGCTCCTTCTTATCCTCGTTGTCCTTATGCCTCTTGCGGCTTGGATACCTATGCCGATAATCGCCGCCATACTCTTTATGGTAGCATACAATATGTGTGAATGGCGCTCTTTTGTCAAGCTTTGCAAGACCGCACCTGCGACAGACATTCTCGTTCTCGTAGTGACCTTCGTTCTTACCGTAGTATTTGACCTTGTCGTTGCAATTGCCGTCGGTATGGTGCTCGCTGTTGTACTCTTTATGAAGCGTATGGCTGACAACACGTCGGTGCGCGCGTGGACGAGAGATAGCGGAAACGAAAACAGCCGTCTCAAGCCTATTCCCGACCGTGTTACCGTGCTTGAAATAGACGGACCTATGTTCTTCGCGTCTGCCGACAAATTCAGCGGCCTCACCTTTGAGGACGACACCAAGGTCGTGATCCTTCGTATGCACGACGTTCCCGCGCTTGACGCGACCGCAACGAGAAATCTCTTCTCTGTTTTAAACAACTGCAAGGAAAAGGATATAATCCTCCTTCTTGCTCACGTCGGCGAGCAGCCGCTTTCCGTAATGAAGCGCGCAGGATTTATAGATGCAGTCGGCGAAGAAAATCTTATGCCGAACATCGATGATGCTCTGAAGGCTTCCGAAAAATACGTAAAATAATTAAAATATCCGACAGACCTTAAGATCTGTCGGACATTTTTTATCTGATCATTCTGTTTATTATTTCGTCCTGTCTGTCAGCTCTTAGTGCAGAGAAGCGTGCGCTGTATCCGCAGACACGAACGCAGAGATTCGGATAAAGCTCGGGATGTGCCTTTGCATCTATCAGCATCTCGCGGCTGAGAAGATTTATCTGAAGCGACGAGCCTCCCGCCTCAAGAAAAGCCTCTGTTACCGCTGTGATTATATTCACCGAGCTTGCCTCATTCTCCATAGTCGGAAGAGTAAGCTCCGCGCAAAAAGAGTCGGCAAACTGCGTAAAATCTATGCTTTTAAGGCTGTTTATAAGCTCAAGCGGACTTTCGGTAGAAACAAATTCGCTTGGTGACACCCCGCGTGAAAGAGGCATACCGGCAAGACGTCCGTCCGGAGTAGCGCCTATTTTGTTTCCGAGAGTCACATAAATATCGTGCGGATAGAATGCGGGCAGATATTTTCCGCCGCGCGCATTCGTCTGTCCCGACACCTTTGAAAGCTCGCTCAGCACCTCTGCCGAGAATTTGTTCATTATATCGCTGTTTGTTCCGTGCTTCGGTATCTTTTTGATGATATATCCGCGAAGGCTCTCTTCGTTTGCGAAATTCGATCTTATTACCTCGTTAAGCTCAGACATTGTCATTTTCTTCTCGTCGAAAACAAGCTGCTTTACCGCGTACAGAGAGTCGATAAGAGTCGCCGTACCGAGCATTGAAAGCGCCGTGCTGTTATACTTTGCGCCTCCCTCTGTAACGTCAAGTCCTTTTTCAAGGCTTCCGTCTATCGAAGATGAAAACAGCACGAGCGGATCGTACTCGCACCAATGGCTCTCGCCCGCGTTTTTGAGCTTTACTATTCTTTCGTGATAAGCTTTTACGTCTGACAAATATTTTTTCTGAAATTCTTCATAGCTTTTACATTCTTCGGCGTTTTCCATAGTGCGAAGAAGGATAGCCGAGAGATTTATCCATGTATCGGCGCGCGTGCAGACCTCGCTTTCCTGAAGAACTATCTCGTGGCATCCGCCTCCGACGTAAAGGCGCGCGTCCCCGATATCCTGTCCCTGATTTACGCGTGCGGGTATAAGAATATCGTCGTTATGCATCATAATTGTGGGAAGCCCCGCCAAAAGCACGGATGCGATCTTTTCAAGGAACTTTTTCGGATGCTTTTTTGATATACGGCAGTTTATCTTCGTGCCTATTGAGCGCACGTAAAGAACAGCACCAAGCACAAGCTCTGTAAGCTCGTTATAAATAATATTTCCATCTCTGTCACATCCGCCGAGCTCGATCGTGGTAGAGGTCTCGTGATATTCGCTTGCCGCATTGAATCTTACCTCGGTATAGATAAGCAGATCGCAGAAAAGCTCAAAAGCCTCGTCGCGTGTAATTATTCCCGCCTCAAGATCGGACACGTAGTATGGATAAAGCATACGGTCAAGCTGTCCGAATGTGCTTATTCCGATGCCCTCGACCGAGCCTACGCATTCTCTGTAGAAAATTATCAGACAAAGTGCTTCGTAGAAGCTTTTCGGTGCTCCCGATGCGATATTTCCTGCCGCAAGAGCTATCTTTTTATAGTGAGAAGCTTTATCTGTATCGCAAGAGCTCTCTGCAAGTCTTTTTGCCTTATCTTCAAATCGGCGTGCGAGCGTTATAAGTGACTTATTTGCGCGTATAACCGAACTGTAAAACTCGCATTTGCGCGGGTCGGTATACTTTTTCAGCTCGTCTTCTGCCTGCGAAATTATTCCTGCAATGCCGAGCCTTAAAATTTTATCGTAGCCCGGACAGTGATGGTCAAAGCCGACCGGATTATCCCAGGCGTACAGAAGTCCGCACGCAAGATCGCCGTCTATCTCTTTTCTGTATGCTCCGAGCCACTCGGAATGCGTACGGTTATGCATAAACGAGCCGACACTCGACTGAAGTCCGCCCCAGGTAAAGCGGCCGCGTCCCGACGACATTTCAAAAAAGAAGTCCGAATTTTCAAAGAGATGAACAGAACACTCTCTGCAAAGTATCTCGTACATATTTGCTTTAAGCGTATATGACGAGGCGTTGCTATTTTCTTTTACCATATTCTCAAGAAGGGCAAGAAGCCGCTTCGTATCCGGATCGTACGTGGAATAATAGCTATCAAATTCATATTCTAGATTTTCCTTATGTATGGAAAGCTCAGAACCAAATTCACTGCACATAGGACATTTCTCCTTTATCTGAAAAGCGCGTACTTTTATTTTCGCTTTTATTATAGCAAAATTGCGCAATATTGCAAGTGAAATAACAAAAAATTTTATTTTCTGTAAAATATTGCATTGAAAAGCAAAGCGTGATATAATTTAGAAAAAAGGTAAATGGAGATATATATTATGAATTATAAATACGACGTAGTTATCGCAGGCGCAGGTCCCGCAGGTATTGCCGCGGCGCTTGAAGCTTCGCGTACCGGATCAAAGGTCGCCCTTATTGAGCGTTACGGGATCGTCGGAGGAAATCTCACCTCGGGATACGTTGGACCCGTACTCGGTTCTGTATGCAAGGGTACGATCGCGAGTGAGATAAGGGAGAGAGTCTGCCCTCAGAATTCCGATTGTCCCGATTTCGAAAAGGCCAAATACGAGCTTGCGGTTATGCTTTATGAGGAAAATATCGACGTCTTCCTTCAGACCCTCGTAACGGGTGCGAAGGTGACAGACGGTGTGATAGAATATATCGAAGCCTTCGGAAAGAGCGGAAAAATGCTTTTTGAGGCGGATATATTTATCGACGCCACCGGAGACGGCGATCTCGCAGTCGCTTGCGGATGTGAGTACAAGATAGGACGCGAAAGTGATGCCCTCGTGCAGCCCATATCTATAATGTTCACCATAACGGGTATCGATCCCGAGCAGAAGCTTCTCTGCCGTCACGAGGAGGATTACACAATCCTTTCCGACGGACGCGAATATCTCGACCTTTGCCACAAATCGTCCAAAAACGGCGTCCTGCCCGAAAACGTAAACATCGTACGCCTTTACTCTACCGGAAATCCCACAGAAAGAATGGTAAATGCAACGCAGAGAAACCGTGTGAATCCGCTCGACCCCAAGGAGCTTTTTGCTTCCGAGGTCGACGTACGCGGACAGATAATGCAAATAACAAGATTTTTGCGCTCCGAAGTGCCCGGATTTGAAAACATAACTGTAAAATCGAGCGCATCCACTATGGGTGTGCGCGAATCGAGAAGAATAATCGGCGACTACGTTCTTACCGCCGACGACCTTATGAACGGAAGAGAATATCCCGATTCCATAGTGCACAGGGCGCATTTCTCGCTTGACATACATAACCCCGACGGTGCCGGACAGTCGGTATCCGAGGTCGCTTGCCCTCCCACTCCCAAGCCTTACGATATTCCTTACCGCGCTATAATTCCCGTCGGAATTCAGAATATGCTTATTGCGGGCAGATGTATTTCGGGCACGCACGAGGCAATGTCATCCTACCGCGTTATGACTATCGCTATGGCTATAGGTCAGGCAGCAGGCGCAGCCGCTTCTCTTGCCTCCTCCCGCTCGATAAGACCGCGTATGCTCGATGCCGGTCTTATAAGAGAGCATCTTATAATGCGCGGAGTGGAATTATAAGAAACGATATATGATTCATTCTTTGCAAACCCTGCAAAAAAGAGGATGCTATCCGAATTTGACAAAAAACCTTACGAAAAAAGTGAAAAAACAGCCGATTTGCTATTGACAAAGAGGTAAAATTGTATTATAATAGTTTCTCGGAGTGTCGTAATGTACTTTATGTTACCGGAAAAGTACAGACGCTTCTCCTTACCGCAAGTAAATAAAAAAATCAGAGGCTTGCGGTCTTATGTCCATAGGGAGGTGTAAAAATGGAAACAGCAGTTAACAAGTATGAAACCGTATTCGTCCTTAACGCTACTCTCACAGAGGAAGCTACCGCTGCTCTCGTCAAGAAGTTCTCTGACCTCATCGCATCCGACACGGCTGCCCCCGAGGTAAACGAGATCGGAAAGAGAAAGCTTGCTTATCTTATCGACGATATGAGCGAAGGCTACTACGTTCAGATGAACTTCAGCGCTAAGCCCGCTTTCGTTGCTGAGCTCGAAAGAATCTTCGGTATTACCGAAGGCGTTATGCGTTCTATCGTAGTAAGAATGCCCGAATAAGAGAAGTCCCGTTATTTTGAAAGGATGGTATAGAAATGGCTAATTTCAATCTTAACAAGGTTATCCTCGGCGGACGCCTTACAGCTGACCCCGAACTCAGACAGACATCCTCGGGTATTCCGGTATGCTCGTTTTCTGTCGCAGTAAACCGCCGCACGTCGGCAGAGGGTGCACAGCAGGCTGACTTTATCAACGTCATCGCTTGGAGAAACCAGGCAGAGTTTCTTTGCCGCTTCTTCCGTAAAGGAAGCTCGATTTGCGTAGTCGGTTCCATCCAGACAAGAAATTGGACGGACCAAAATAATCAGAAGCGTTATGCTACCGAGGTAGTTGCCGACGAGATCAACTTCGTTGATTCGAAGGGTGAATCGCCCGCAGGCAGACAGCCCGGCACAAGACCCGCTTCGCAGTACACACCTGAAAGCTACGGAAATCCGTCGTTTTCATCACAGGATGACGATGCGCCGAGATTTGAGGATATCCCCAACGACGACGATCTGCCGTTCTGACACTAAATATTTTAAGGAGGTTTCATAAATGGACAACGAAAAAGAAGTTCAGGCAGCTCCTGCAAAGCAGGCTCGCCCGAATGCGAACAATCGCAAGAGAAAAAAGGTTTGCCAGTTCTGCGCTGACAAGACCGTAAAGTTCATAGATTACAAGGATGCAGCAAAGCTCCGTAAATTCACTTCTGACAGAGGCAAGATCCTCCCCAGAAGAGTTACCGGAACATGCGCTATGCACCAGCGTGAACTTGCTATAGCTATTAAGCGCGCTCGCGTTATAGCTGTTCTTCCTTACGTTACTGACTAATTCAGCTTAAGGATCCAAAGCCTGCCGAAAATCGGCAGGCTTTTTTATTTTTCCACACACAAAAAATAAGGTGCCTTACTATTGACATACTCCTTCTTCTGTGGTATTATATACGCATAACAATAAGGTACCTTATTTTTTAAAGGAAGATCAAATGAAAAATCTGCTGAAATACTTAAGTCCGTACAAGCTCCGAATAGCCGGTGTGCTCACGATAAAATCTATCGGTACTGTTATGGATCTATTTATCCCGTGGCTGCTTGCCATAATAATAGACGACATAATCCCGACGGAAAATCTGAGCGCGGTCGTCTTTTTCGGAATTCTTATGATAGTATGCTCTTTTTGCGCCGTGCTTTTCAATATTATGGCAAACCGTATGGCGTCAAGAGTGACCTCAAACTGCATCAGAGCGATCAGACACGATCTTTTTGAAAAGATCTCTTATCTTGACGCGGCGCAGATAGATGAGTTCTCGATATCCTCGCTCGAATCGAGAATAACAACTGATACCTACAACGTACAAAGAATGGTAAACATAATGCAAAGAATGGCGATAAGAGCTATGATCCTTTTCATAGGCGGTCTTGCCGTAACCCTTTTGCAGGACGCATTTCTTACGCTTACCCTTCTCTGCACTCTTCCCTTCATCGCCTTTTTCACGGTTATGATAACCAAAAAAAGCGTTCCCCTCTACACAGAACAGCAAAAGTCGACTGACAATCTCACGCGCGTAGTCCGTGAAAACACGTCGGGTGTAAGGATCATCAAGGCTCTCAACCGTACCGAGTACGAAAAAGGCCGCTTCGACAAAGCCAACAAGGAAGCGATAAAGCGCGAAAAGAAGGCTAACATCACGGTAGCCGCCACAAACCCTATCATAAGCCTTTTCCTTAACACCGGTCTTTCTGCGGTTATCGTTGTCGGCGCGATCATGATAACCAATCATCAGAGCTCTGTAGGTAACATAATTTCGTTTATACAGTATTTTACAATAATTTCTAACGCTATGATAGCGATTACCCGTGTTTTCGTCAGCTATTCAAGCGGTGCCGCAGGTATGAACAGAATCAACGCGGTCCTCTTCTCCGAGCCGAAGCTTTGGGTCGAAGCATACCGCGATGTCGAAGACGAAAACGCTGAAGAGGTCGGCGAAAAAGCACCTCACATCGAATTTTCCGACGTTTCCTTCGCATATCAGAAAAAGAGAATTCTTCACAACATTTCCTTTTCGATCGAAAAGGGACAGACTCTCGGCATAATCGGCGGCACGGGAAGCGGAAAAAGCACGCTTATTTCTCTTCTTATGCGCGTTTACGATGCAGACGAGGGCGAAATAAGGATCGACGGCAAAAGCATCAGGGAGATACCGACAGAGGATCTTCGCTCACGCTTCGGAAGCGTATTTCAGAACGATTTCCTCTTCAAGGACACCATAAAGGAAAACGTAGTATTCGGACGCGACATTTCGGATGATGAGCTCGAAAAAGCATTCCGACTCGCACAGGCTGCCGATTTTGTAAACGAATATCCCGAAAGATCCGAATATATGCTCGACATCAAGGGCGCAAACCTCAGCGGCGGTCAGAAGCAGCGTCTTACCGTTGCCCGTGCTATCGCGGGAAATCCCGAGATACTCGTGCTCGACGATGCATCTTCCGCACTCGACTACAAGACAGACGCGGCTCTCAGACGAGCAATAAAAGAAAATTACAAGAACACCACAACCGTTATAGTTTCTCAGCGTGTCAGCTCGATAATGCACGCAAATCTCATCCTTGTACTTGAAGAAGGAAGGATCATCGGTGCGGGCACGCACGAGGAGCTTCTCCTCACCTGCGAGTACTACAGAGAAACTGCAAAATCCCAGATGGGAGGTGTTATTCTTGACTAAAGCTTACAGAATCCCCGAAAAAGACAATTCCGAAACAAAAATGTCAAAAAAATCGGTAATATTCCGCATTTTAAAATATCTTTTCGCTTACAAGGGCACGCTCCTTATTGCCGCCATTATAATGGTAATTTCCAACTTCCTTTCTCTGCTCGGTCCCGAGCTTTCGGGTAAAGCCATAGATGCCATCGGAGAAAACGGAAACGTTGATATGAGATCGGTGCTATTCTACGCCGGACTTATGGTAGTTTTCTACGCCGGATCTGCCGCGCTTTCCTATCTGCTTTCGGTAATAATGATCTCGCTCAGCAAAAGCGTCACATACCGTATGCGCAAGGACGTTTTCGAGCATCTTTGCGATCTTCCTGTCGGATATTTCGACAAAAACCAATCGGGAGACCTCGTCAGCCGTCTTACGTACGATATCGACACGGTAAACGCTTCTCTGTCAAACGACCTTGTTCACATACTTTCCGGTATTATCACGGTTTCTGTCTGTGCCTACAAAATGTTTGAAATAGCCCCCGTGCTTATGCTTATCTTCCTCGTTACCATTCCTGCGCTTATCTTTTTCTCGCGCTACAGAGTAAAAAAGGTACGTCCCCTCTTCTCATACCGCTCCGCAAAATACGGCTTCCTTAACGGATATGCCGAGGAAATGCTTTCCGGACAGAAGACCATCCGCGCATATTCCAAGGAAAAGGTTATGATCTCCCGCTTTGACGTACACAACGACGAGGCTGTCGAAGCCGAATACAACGCCGACTATCAGGGCTGTATTCTCGGACCGTCCGTAAACTTTATAAACAACATCACCCTTTCCCTTATAGGAATGTTCGGAGTTCTTATATTCATAAAGACTAAGGGCTCTCCCGAGGGTGCGATGTTCACAATAGGTGCGCTTTCTTCATTCATTCAGTATGCCCGCAGATTCTCCGGACCTATAAACGAAACCGCTAACATAGTCAGCGACATTCAGTCTGCCATCTCTGCAGGAGGACGTATATTCAAGCTTCTTGATGAAAAATGCGAGCCCCAGAACAGCGATGCCACCGAAAAGCTTTCCGAAAGCGGAATATCCGAGGAAGGAAATCTCGAGGTGAACGACATTACCTTCGGATACACCGACGAAAGAACCGTGCTTCACAACATCTTCATCGATGCACCCAAGCGCAAGACTGTTGCTCTCGTAGGTGCAACCGGATGCGGAAAAACCTCGATAATCAATCTGCTGATGCGATTCTACGATCCGAATTCGGGCGAAATACTTATTGACGGCACAAACACCGCAAAAGCTCCGATATCTGACGTCAGACGCTCCTTTGCAATGGTGCTCCAGGACACTTGGCTGTTTGGAGGAACGGTGGCCGAGAACATCGCTTACGGTCGAAACGATGCCACCTTTGAAGAAATCGTTGAAGCCGCCAAGACCGCAAAGGTTCACAACTTTATCGAAAAGCTTCCCGACGGATACAACACGGTGATAGACGAAAACGGCTCTAACATCTCCAAGGGTCAGAAGCAGCTCATAACGATCGCCCGTGCGATCCTGCTTGACACGCCCTTCCTTATTCTTGACGAGGCAACCTCAAACGTAGACTCTCACACCGAGGCGCTTCTCCACACGGCAATGGATGCCGCAATGAAAAACAAGACCTGCATCATCGTTGCGCACCGACTCTCCACCATCAAAAACGCCGACACCATCATCGTTATGGACAAAGGCAGGATTCTTGAGCGCGGAAGTCACGACGAGCTTCTCGCACTCGGCGGAAGCTATGCGTCTCTCTACAATTCGCAGTTCGACCTTGTTTCGGACTAAAGGATTATTTTTGACGGATAGATCCATAGCCATTCACTTTAATTGTGAATATTGTGTTAATATTACATCTTTTATGTGAATTTACTATTGATTTTTCAGACAATATCATATATAATAGACGAGGTTATTGTGCGCAGGCAGATATAGCCCACATAAAAAAATTCAAAGCGATCGGAAGGATACGTTGTATTTATGAATATTTTCGAAGAACTCACGCAGATACTCTCAAGACAGTTGCGTGTAGACGTCGAAAAAATCGACAAGTCTGCAGATATTATGGAAGACCTCGGAGCAGACTCGCTCGACATAGTTGAAATTCTTATGACAGTTGAAGAACAGTTCGGTATTGCAATTCCCGAAGAAGAATTTCCGAATCTCCGCACAGTCGGCGATCTGTGCGACTACATCGAAAACAATGCTTAAAAAAACGATCGACAGACACAAGTCTGTCGATCGTTTTTTCATCGTTTCTGCTTTTTGGACACGCCAAGGGACTCTGTCCCTTGGATCCCTGCCAAAAAACTTTTTGTAAAGAAGTTTAAAACGATTTGTGAGCAAATCGTTTTTGGATTTTCAAAAACTTTACTGAAAAAGAAAATACAACTTATTTCAGAAAAGCTTTTTGGACTTTCAAGAACTTTACTGAAAGGAAAATACAACTTATTTCAGAAAAGCTTTTTGGACTTTCAAGAACTTTACTGAAAGGAAAATACAACTTATTTCGGAAAAGTTTTTTGGGATTTTCAAAAACTTTACTTAAAGTAAAATACAACTTATTTCAGAAAAGCTTTTGAAGATTCTTAAGAAACTTTTCTCGAAAAGTTTCTTAAGCCAAAAAATCGTTTTTTCAATTACTTTTCAAAACACTACTTTACAAATTGCGCTTTTTGTGCTATTATATATCCATCGTTTATTTCAGAAAGGCAAAACAAAATGAAGATCGCAGACGCACACACACATATTTTTCCATCCAAGATCGCTGCAAAGGCATCAAAATCGATAGGTGATTTTTACGGGCTCGATATGGCATTTTCCGCAGACGTTGAGATACTGCGTGAAAACGAAAGGAAAATAGGTGCGGAGCGCTGTCTCGTATGCTCTGCTGCAGTAACTGCGTCGCAGGTGACAAGCATAAACGATTTTATCAGCTCACAGTGCAAGGAAGCAAACGTCAGAGGAGACCTTGTCCTCGTCGGATTCTGCGCGATGCACCCGGATTTTGAAGGCGCTGCAGAGGAGCTTGACCGAGCAAAGGAGCTCGGTCTCGTAGGCGTAAAATTTCACAACGATTTTCAGAAATTCGACATAGACGACGAGCGCGCCATCCCCCTCTACCGCGAGATAGCAAAGCGCGGTATGCCCATTCTTTTCCACGCGGGCGATAACAGATACGATTATTCCGCGCCGTACAGAATAGCAAACGTTATGAAGCAGATTCCCGACCTCACGGTAATCCTTTCGCATTTCGGCGGATATCAGAGATGGCACGAGCTCGACTGCCTGCCCATAAACGATCGCATTTTCTTCGACACGTCAAGCTCGCTTGATTTTCTGCCGATAGACAGGGCAAACAGCATACTTCATCATTTCGGACCGGATAAATTTATGTTTGGCACGGACTTTCCCATGTGGGATGCTGAGGAGGAGCTTGCACGGTTTATGAAGCTCGACCTCACGGAATCGGAGCGCGAGGACGTGCTCTACAACAATTTCCGCAGACTTTTCGGCTGATTTTCAAAAAGTCTTTAAAAGTCGGAGCAAATAGGCATATATATTATACAGCGGCCCATTTCACCTTAAAATTTTATTATTTTTTTCGTAAATTTGCGTTTTATGTATTGACAAAACGGGAAAAGTGTGTTATACTATGAAGCACGCGGAAATATTCCCTTGACGGGCCATTAGCTCAGTTGGTCAGAGCTACCGGCTCATAACCGGTTGGTCCGGGGTTCGAATCCCTGATGGCCCACTATAATGACCGCTTGCAGTTTTGCAAGCGGTCATTATGTAGTTACCATAAATCGCGTATTAAAGTTATAATATGGAGGACATATAAAATGCTTGAGATCATTATCGGAGTTTTACTTATTCTCGTTTCCATCTTTCTTATCGTAGCAGTTCTTTTCCAGAGCAGCAAAAATGCTCGTCTTTCCGGTGCTATTGCCGGCAGTGCCGAAACATTCTTCGGCAAGGCTAAGGGCAAGACCATCGATAAAAAGCTCAACAAGCTTACAATAATCATCGGCATTGTATTCACAGTTGTTGTTCTTGCTATCTATGCTATCCAGCCCGGTAAGGCAAAAATTTCTTACGATTACAACTCTCTTAAGGACTACATCGCAGGTGTAGAAGACGGTTCTATCACTATCACCGTCACCGAAGAAGAGGAAGAAGAGCACGATCACGAAGACGAAGGCTCTAAGGAAGAATAAAATCATTTAAAATCGAGATAAAAGACTTTGTTTTACAAGGTCTTTTATTTTTTTATTTTATTCTCTTAAAATATTGAATTTAAAAAGATCAGATGCTATAATGTACTTAAATAGTAACCCACGAAAGGATATTTATTCAAATGATATACAAGAAGATCCCTTTAAGAGAAGATGACCCCGATATTTATCTTACAACTTACGTTTCCGACCTCAAAGGTCCCGCGCGCGACGCTATGCTCGTAATTCCGGGCGGCGGATATTACAACGTTTGCGCCGACCGCGAAGGCGAGCCTATCGCGCTTGCTTATATGAACGCAGGTCTTAATGCCTTTGTTCTCAATTATTCTGTAAGAGAAAAGGCGATATTCCCCCGCTCTCTTTGCGACGCTTCTATCGCACTCAGCTATATCCGCGCTCATGCAGAAGAGTTTAATATCAACCCCGACCGCATATTCGCGGTAGGATTCTCAGCAGGCGGACACCTTGCAGGCTCGCTCGGCGTAATGTGGGACCGCCCCGAAATATGCAAGATCACGGGAATTGAGCCCGGCTCTAACAGGCCAAACGGTGTTGTGCTCGGATATCCCGTTGTTTCGGGAAAGAGATTTGCTACACATTTGGGCTCTTTCCAGAGACTTCTCGGTAAGGACGAGCCTTCAGACGAAGAGCTTGAGCTTTATTCGCTTGAAAATCACGTAAAGCCCAAAAGTGCCGCTCCGATGTTTGCCTTCCACACGGCAACAGACTCCGTAGTTCCGGTTGCAAGTCCGCTTCTTCTTGCGCTTGCTTACGCCAAAGCAGGACTTCCCTTCGAGCTTCACGTTTTCCCGAAGGGTCCTCACGGTCTTGCGCTTGCAAGTAAGACGACAAGCCTTGGAAATCCCGATCAGGAGCGCGACAACGTAGCACAGTGGGTAAATCTCTCTGTCAACTGGATAAAGAGCCTCTGAGGCATTTAAGCCCGCAAAGGAGAAATTATTATGAGCAATCTGAAAAGAAGTATAATCATACGCCACATAGATCTCTGCGAAGAGTGGATAGACATTCTGAAAAAAGGCAAGTTCACAACTCTCGGACTCCACTTCATAACCACCAAAAACACGGTTGAGGACTATCTCGGTTGGCTGAACAACGGTGGTCGTGAGATGATAAAAAAGGTCGAGGATGCAGGAATTGAGGTCGTGCATGAGCTTCACGCGCTCAGATATCTGCTTCCGAGAAATCTTTTCGACGAGCATCCCGAATATTATCGGGTAAATACGGTCGGCAAGCGCTCAAACGATCACAATCTTTGCGTTCAGTCCGAAGAGGCGCTCGATATAATCAGCGAGCGTGCTTACGGTCTTGCAAAGGAGTTCAGACAATCGGGGCATCGCTACTATCTTTGGACGGATGACGTTATGGATGCCTGGTGTCACTGCGAAAAGTGCAAAGAGATTTCTCACTCCGATCAGAATCTCCGCATAGTAAAGAGTATTCTCAGAGGTCTTCGCAGATACGATCCGAAAGCCGAGCTTTCATATCTCGCTTATCACGACACGGTGATCCCACCCACAGAGGAGATCCCCGAAGGAATATTCCTCGAATATGCGCCGATACACCGCGATATGTTCACTCCCATCGTCGATGGTGAAAACAAGATACACGCAGAAAATATCGAAAATCTCCTCAAGGTATTCCCTAAAGAAAGCGCGGAGATACTTGAATATTGGCTCGACGTTTCCTTCTACACAAAATGGGGACGTCTGCCCCTCATAAAGGTGCCTTACCACGAAAACGTGCTGCGCGCCGATTTTGATTTCTATTCTTCTCTCGGTGTTTGTGCCATAAAGACCTTCGGTGCTTATATGGACAAAAACTATCTTGAAACCTACGGCGACCGCGAGATAATCGATTACGGAAATCTGCTCAGCGAGAAATAAGAAATAAAAAGAGTAGTTCTTACTCTCTGCATTCTTAGCGGAGAAATAGGCAGCGGAAGTACCGAGGCATTGATTTGCCTCGGTATTTCTGTTTCTGTGGGCTTATGATGCGATGGCATCTGATGTTCTCACGGTATGCTGTTCTCTGAATCCTACGGTGAATACGATGTCGATATCGTTACCCTCGGTGCGTGACCACTTTTCCTTCTTCTCGTAGACGTATATCTTGGATATGAATGCGTGGACGATCTCGGGAGTCAGCTCATGAATGTCAATAAATTTGTTGGAGTTGGCAACAAAATCATCTATCGAATTCCTCTCATTACTATAGCTCGC
>JAFXJH010000021.1 GCA_017532425.1 Clostridia bacterium
GATCCATTTTAGGGCTCCTCCTTAAAATAATAGGGTAATATCGGAATGTTCATGCAGAGCATCGCAGCGGACCATTCCGTCAATCCTTGGTATTATAGCACATACTTTTTCGTTTTGCAATACCTTTTTTGAAAAAATTTTAGTTTTTTGCTGCTTTTTAGAATTTATTCAGCTTGCTCGTTCTTAATCAACGGGAGCCAAGTGTAGTCTTTCCTTGCGAATCTCGACCGAGCTTGCTATTAAATCAGCGGGAAAATTTTCGCCACCGGAAGCGGTGGTAGAATTAAACCATACGTAAAGGTATTCCTCATCGCTTATTTGCCACTCATATATAATAGCTCCGCTTCCTACATTTTCCCCGTTCGTTCCGAGAATTTCTACGATTTCAGAATATTTCATTCCCTCTTTTATGTCTGACACAGTCAGGGCGCTATTATCTACTGAATCGTCATCTTTGTTATCAGCTTGCATACCAATTATAACAGAGTTAATATGAGCGCGTTGCTCATCGGAAACAATAATACACCTTTGTTTTGTTTCGTCATTGAAAGATCCGTGATCTGTCGAATACTTGATAACACGTCCGTTAAATTCAAAGCAGTAATCGCAATGTGATTTAATAGCACCGGATTCCCAATCACATTTTTCCCATACAGACTTCAAATATTCCGCATGTTCACTTGACAGAATTTTGCCGTTGTCATCCTGTGCATCCAAATAAGTCATTTTTATTTGTGCATCTTTGTCATCGCACGCGGTAAAGCTTAAAAGAAGCATACACAACACAAGCATAAGCGAAAGTGTGGATTTTGTAAGTTTTTTCATCGGATATTCCTCCTTGTGACGATATAGTAAAGCGGCATACGTTTACGCATTTATTATACCATATTTTCGTCGCTTTTTTAATCACCATAGTATACAAAATCGGCATTCACGTTTTGTGCAAATAAGACAAGCAGCTTACTTATATCATCTGATATGAAACTCATTTTTTCGTACTATAATAATATATAATATAAAGCAGGCTTTTTCAAGCGATATTTTGTCAATTATACTATTTACATTACCAATATTTTATGATATAATATTTTATTATAGGTTTTTCAGATTAAAGTGGCAAAATTTTTGCCGCAAAGATATATTTTTTTACAGAGGTTATTACCGTGAAATATCTTGTAGTTTTATGTGACGGAATGTCAGACGAGCCGCTCGAAGCTCTCGGCGGCAAAACACCTATGGAGGCAGCAAACAAGCCTACCATGGACACTCTCGTAAAATCGGCTCTCGTCGGAACGGTGCTGAACGTGCCCTCCTCTATGAAGCCTGAAAGCGACACCGCAAATCTTGCCGTCCTTTCTTACGATCCGCTTATATATTCAAAGGGCAGAAGCTCTCTCGAGGCTCTCAGTATGGGGCTTGATATGTCCGAAACGCAGACGGCTATCCGCTGCAACGTAGTTACTCTCTCCGAAGAGGAGGAAAACTACGAGGACAGACATATGCTCGACCACAGTGCAGACGAGATATCCTCCGAGGAAGCCGCAGAGCTTATCAAGGCGCTCGACGCAGAGCTCGGAAACGATATGCGTCATTTCCACCCCGGAGTCAGCTACCGCCACTGTCTTATGTGGGATCACTGTCCCGAGGTGCTTGACTTCGACCGTCCGCACGACATAATCGGTCAGTGCATCAAGGATCACCTCCCTGCAGGCGAGGTCGGCGAGGTCTACCGCGATCTTATGAAGCGCAGCTATGACATTCTCGTAAACCATCCGGTAAACGAGGCGCGCCGCGCAAGAGGCCTGAAGCCTGCAAACTCGATCTGGCTCTGGAGTCCCGCGGTAAAGCCTTCTCTTCCCTCATTCGAGGAAAAATGGAAGAAGCAGGGCTCTGTAATTTCCGCAGTTGACCTTATAAAGGGTATTGCTATCTGCGCGGGTATGGAATCGATCGACGTTGAAGGTGCTACCGGAAACTACAGAACTAATTATACGGGCAAGGCAAACGCCGCAATAGATGCATTTGAGCGCGGAAAGGATTTCGTTTACATCCATCTCGAAGCCACCGACGAATGCGGTCACCGCGGTGAGATCGAAAACAAGGTCTTTGCGATCGAGCAGATCGACCGTCTCGTGCTTACTCCCTGCCTTGAATATCTCAAGTCAAAGGGCGAGCCCTTCAAAATTATGGTCCTTCCCGACCATCCCACGCCCATCTGCACACGCACACATTCTCCGAAGCCCGTACCCTTCTTTATTTACAGCTCGGAATACGTTTACAACGGTGCGGAATGCTTCACCGAAAATTCTGCTCAGGCAACCGAGCTTTACATTCCCGAGGGTCACAATCTTCTCAACATTATGTTCGGAGAAAAAAACGCTCCCATAGACCCCGAAAAGGACGCTATAGTCTGGAACCGTTTTGAATCGGAGGAGCCTGCCGAAAGCAAAAAAGCAGGCGGAAGCCGCTCGCTCGGCTCGATGCTCTTTGACTGGATCGACGTCATAACGATTTCTCTTGTCGTTGCTATAATGATAATGTCCTTCCTTTTCAGAAATTCACCCGTAATCGGTACGTCTATGCAGCCCACTCTCGATCAGGGCGACGTTCTTATTATTTCAAGAACTCTTTTTGAACCCGAGCAGGGTGACATCGTCATCATTCAGGAGGAGGGCGAGCCCTGGGAGCCTCTCGTAAAGCGTATTATCGCGGTCGGCGGTCAGACTATCAAGATAGATTATTCAACCGGACTTGTCTACGTTGACGGTCAGCCTCTTGAAGAGGACTACATCCTTGAGCTCACGCAGATATTTCAGCACGAGGGCGACTTCTGTGTACCCGACGACGACGGCATCTGGGAAGGCAAGGTGCCCGAGGATCACTTCTTCGTTCTCGGTGACAACAGAATAGTATCCAAGGATAGCCGTGCCATCGGCTACGTCAGCAGAAATCAGATAGTCGGAGAGGCTGTATTCCGCATATTTCCTCTAAACTCTGAAAAGCTCGGAACGCTTGACTGACCAAAAACATAAAACAACTTCTAAATGAATCAGAAGGAATATAACTATGCCAAGTAACGTAATTCAGTGGTTCCCCGGTCATATGGCCAAAACCAAAAGACTTATAACCGAATGCTTACCTCTCGTAGACATCGTTATAGAAATACTCGATGCACGTATTCCGCTGTCATCGCAGAATCCCGATATAAACAAAATTTGCGCAAACAAGCCGAGACTGGTTATACTGAGTAAAGCAACTCTTGCAGACCCTACGGCTAACGACAAATGGCGCGCTTATTTCAGACGCTACGGCGGATGTATCGTAGCCGACTTTATGACAGGCTCGGGAATGAATCAGGTAGAGCCTGCCATCCGTGAGATACTTGCCGACAAGATAGCCAAAAACGAAAACAAGGGTATGGCGGGCAAAGCCATCCGTGCAATGGTCGTCGGAATACCCAACGTAGGCAAATCATCGTTTATAAACCGTTTTTCGGGCACTAAAAAGGCAAAGGTCGAGGACCGTCCGGGCGTTACCGTTGACAAGCAATGGGTCAAGGGTCAGGGCGGAATCGAGCTTCTCGATATGCCCGGTGTACTCTGGCCGAAATTCGAGGACGAGCGCGTCGGAGAAAATCTCGCTATGACCGGCGCTATCAAGGATGCAGTTGTAAACACCGACGAGCTTGCTATCGCTCTTTGCTCACGCCTCAGAGTTACCGCACCCGAGCTCTTCTGCACAAGATACAAGCTCGGCACGCCCGACGCTATCGAAGACCTCACCGACTTTGAGCTTTTCGAGCTTGTCGGAAGAAAGCGCGGATTCCTTATCTCGGGCGGAGAAATAGACTACGAGCGCACCTCAAGGATCCTTCTTGACGAATTCCGCGGTGCAAAGATAGGCCGCATTTCGCTTGAGCTTCCCGAACAGTTTTAAAAATACACGGAGGAAATTATGCCCTCTTACGAATACGAAAACAAGTACCTTTCCGAAGGCTTTACCTGCATTGAGGGTACGGATGAGGCAGGCAGAGGTCCGCTTGCGGGTCCTGTTTGCGCGGCCGCTGTAATACTTCCCGTCGGTCTTGAGATCGAAGGACTTAACGATTCCAAAAAGATATCCGAAAAAAAGCGCGATATGCTTTTTGATATCATATGTGAAAAGGCGATATCCTACGGCATCGCTTACGCAAGCGTCGAAGAGATCGACGAGCTTAACATTCTTAACGCCTCACAGCTTGCTATGCGCCGCGCTGTCGATATGCTCACTCCCCACCCCGACCTCGTTATCGTTGACGGAAATATAGCAAGGGGATTTGACTGTAAGGCGGTCACACTAATAAAAGGCGACTCGCTATCCATGTCGGTTGCCGCAGCTTCTATCCTTGCAAAAGTCAGCCGTGACAGAGTATGTATGGAGCTTGACAAGCAGTATCCCGAATATATGCTCGCACAGCACAAGGGCTACAGCACGAAGCTTCATATGGATCTTGTACGCAAATACGGTCCTTCTCCCATTCACAGAAAAACCTTTCTTAAATTCTTAAACAAATAATATGGCTGAAAATTCTGCAAAATCAAACCGCTCGCTCGGACGTGCGGGAGAATCTATCGCCTGCGACTATCTTATCAAAAACGGATTTCAAATAATAAAGAAAAATTACACGATCCGCGGCGGAGAAATAGATATAGTCGCCGAAAATGAAAAATACATCATTTTTGTAGAAGTGAAAACGAGAAGCGCGGGATATTCCATAGAAAAATACGGGCGCGGTGCTTCTGCAGTAAACAGCGCAAAGAAGGAGCATCTTCTCTTTGCCGTGAAGAGCTATCTGAGAACATTTCCGTCCGAAAAGAAGCCGCGCATCGACGTTATTGAGATCACTCTTGAGAATTTCGACGGCTGTGTTGCTTCGAAAATATCCCACTATCCGAATGCATTCGGTGACAGCCGTTAAAATCTATTATCACAAGGGAGCTTATTTATATGAAATTCTTTGATCTTCACTGTGACACGCTTGCCGAGATATACGCTAAAAAGGAATCGCTTCTTTCGAACACCTGCAACATATCTCTTGACCTTACGAATAATTTTGAAAAATACACGCAGGTGCTTGCCGTATGGAGCAATCCAAAGCGCACCGACGACGAGCTTTATGACAATTTCTTTGCCACGCTTTCGCATTTTAAAAGCACGTCCTTCCCTCTTCCCGACAATTTTTCTTACATACTTGCAGTCGAGGGCGGAAATCTTATAGGTCACGACCTTTCGAGAATCGACCGTCTTTTTGAGAGCGGAGTACGTATTTTCACCCCCGTATGGAGCGACGTCACTCAGATAGGCGGAGCCTTCAACACAGACGTAGGGCTCACCGAGCTTGGGAAAGACGCTGTAAAGCGCTGTCTTGAGCTTGGGATCGTCCCCGACGTATCGCACTCGTCCGACAAGGGATTTTTCGATATTGCCGAGCTCTCCGAGTCCTTCGGAAAGCCCTTTATCGCCAGTCATTCAAACTCCCGCGCGGTATGCAACCATATGAGAAATCTTACCGACGAAATGGCAAAGGTCATAATAGACGCCCGCGGACTTATCGGTATCTCTATGTTTTCCTTCCACATAAGCGAAAAGGAAAACCCGGCAATAGATGATATTTACCGTCACGTTGAGCATTATCTGTCTATCGGATGCGAGGACGTTTTATCATTCGGCGGAGACCTTGACGGCACAAACGACGTTATGCCCGAGGGAGTACGCAGGATAAACGATTTTGAAAAGATCTGTGATTACCTCAGCAAAAAGCTTCCCGAAAGCACGGTAAACAAGATAATGTTTGAAAATGCAAACAGCTTTTTTGAAAGAAACGGCATAATACCGCAAAAATAAACCAAGTATATTACATGATATTAACTGAAAATATCGAAAGGATAACAAAATGAACTACATAAGCACAAGAGGTCAGAGCGCACCCGTAAGTGCCGCTATGGCAATAAAGCAAGGAATCGCACCCGACGGCGGTCTTTATATGCCCGAGAGCATTCCCACTCTAAGCGAAGACACGTTAAAGGAGCTCTGCTCTCTTTCCTACAGCGAAAGAGCCGCAAAAATTATGTCGATGTTTCTCACAGACTACACCTACGACGAGCTTCTTTCCGACTGCAAGGAGGCATACGGCGACAATTTTGACGGCTATGCCGCTCCCGTTGTAAGCGTTGGCGAAAACGCAAGAGTCCTTGAGCTCTGGCACGGTCCTACCTGTGCATTCAAGGATATGGCACTTCAGATAATGCCCCGTCTTCTCTCACGCGCGCTTGTAAAAACGGGCGAGGAGCGCACTGCTCTTATTCTCGTTGCAACCTCGGGCGACACGGGCAAGGCCGCACTTGAAGGCTACCGCGACGTTGAAAGAACTAAAATATCGGTCTACTATCCCGTAAACGGAGTAAGCCGTGCGCAGAAGCTTCAGATGACCACTCAGGAGGGCTCTAACGTAAACGTATGCGCAATAAACGGAAACTTTGACGACGCACAGAGCGGCGTCAAGAAGATCTTCGGTGACTCGGATTTTGCCGCAGAGCTTGACGCAAAGGGTTATTTCCTCTCGAGTGCAAACTCTATAAACTGGGGCAGACTTGTTCCGCAGACCGTTTATTACATCTCCGCTTGGTGCGATCTCTGCAACAAGGGGGACATCGCATTCGGCGAAAAGATCGACGTTTGTGTTCCTACCGGAAACTTCGGCAACATTCTTGCCGCATATATCACCAAGCTTATGGGACTTCCCGTCGGAAGATTCATCTGTGCATCCAACTCAAACAACGTACTCACCGACTTCTTCAAGACGGGTACGTACGATCGCAACAGAGATTTCCACGTAACGATCTCCCCCTCGATGGACATACTTATTTCGAGCAATCTCGAAAGACTTATCTTCCTTGCCGCAGGAGCGGAAAAGACGAAGGAATATATGGCTTCTCTTGCCAAAGACGGAAAATACACTCTCGACGCCGATGATTACGCGAAGATCGCCGCCGAGTTTGAAGGCTATTTCACGTCCGAGGATGAGTGCCGTGCCGAGATAAAGTCGGTATTCGACCGCCACTCTTATCTCGTTGACACGCACACCGCAGTTGCCCTTTCCGCCGCTGAGCGCTATATGAACGATACCTCTGCAAAATGCAAGATTGTCGTAGCCTCTACCGCAAGCCCCTACAAGTTCGCTTCCTCTGTCGCAGGAGCACTCGGACTTGAAGTTTGCGATGACGATGCAAAAGTCTTTGAAACGCTCAGCAAGTACACGAGCACAAAGATCCCTTCTCAGCTTTCCGACGTTCTCACCAAGGAAATACGCTTCAAGACAGTTATCGACCCCGAGGATATGAAAGCCTCTGTAATCGATTTTATTTCTTAAGTTGGGATTTCCCCAAAAAAACCAGTAAGGAAACTTTTTAAAAAAAGTTTCCTTACAACCTTCAAAAACTTTACTGAAGGAAAATAGTTATTGCTATATACGAAGGGAGCAGTTTGCGGTTTTGCGGTAGCAAAATGCACACGGCTGTGTGCAAGCGAAACTGCCAAGCGACGCTTTGCGTCGGTTTTACTTCGTAGGGAGCTCTCACAAAGGGCGAGCCTAAAATCCAACTTCATCCGAAGGGCGCAGTTTGCGGTTTTGCGATAGCAAAATGCACACGGCTGTGTGCAAGCGAAACTGCCAAACGACGCTTTGCGTCGGTTTTACATTATAATCTTCGGCTCGAATGTCGCGCAAACGGTATCGACCGACGAGCTTGCATAGCCTGGTCCCACCTGCACGCTTTCCGCCTTACAGCGGCTTATTCCGTCGTGCCAACGGCAGTTCATAACTCCGCAGATTATCGGACGAGAGCTCGCGTTTTTGGCAAGCTCACTTTTCTCTGCCTCATATTTTTTCTTTTCTATAGAGATCTCGGTCATAAGATCATTCCTTTCTACCGATCCTTGTTACTGATAATTTCGGTTCGGTTAATATATTTTCCGCACACGCCCTGATTTATACCTGAATAATTTATAGGAGAATCGGCATATGTCACTATACGCTATTGCAGATACGCATTTATCTCTTCTCGTCTCCAAGCCGATGGATATCTTCGGAAGCCGTTGGAGCGGATACACCGAAAAGCTTTCGGCTCTTTGGAAAAATATCGTAAACGAAAACGATACTGTCATAATTGCGGGTGATATTTCGTGGGGAATGACTCTCGAAGAGGCACGCGACGATCTGCTCTTTCTCGACAGACTCCCCGGAAAAAAGATATTGCTCCGCGGAAATCACGATTACTGGTGGTCTACACCCGCAAAGATTCGTGCGTTCTTTGAGAAAAACGGAATTAGCAGCATATCCATTCTGCAAAACGATTCTGCTGTTTGCGAGGGTGTTTTAATATGCGGCACACGAGGATGGTACAGCGACGAGTCAAGCTCCAAGGAGGATGCCGATTTTGCAAAGGTCTCCGCGCGAGAGGCACTTCGTCTTCGAATGTCGCTTGAAGACGGCGCAAAAAAAGAAGGATACGGCGAGACCGTAGTTTTCACGCACTTCCCTATCGTCTTCGGAGATTTCGTATCACGCGAAATGCTCGACATACTTCACGAGTACAACGTAAAGCGCGCATTTTTCGGTCACATACACGGAAAATATTCTCTTCCCAAGTCACTTGTTTACGAGGGAATTGAGTTTTCGCTTATATCAGCAGACTTTCTTGATTTCCGTCCAAAGCCTATCTGAAGATAAATTTGCTTTGTTTTTTGTGATTTTTTCACTAAAAACTATTGACAAATTTGTACTTATAGCGTAAAATAATTGGGTATGTATATAAATTTGTATAATAATTCGGAGGTAAAAATAAAAAATGAATCTCAAAAATACAACAAATCCCGAAAAGAACGTTGCAGTTCTTGAATTTGTAATCGACAAGGCAACCTTTGACGCAGAAGTTACAAAGGTATTCGAAAAGAAAAAGGCTGAAATTACCCTTCCCGGCTTCAGACGCGGCAAGGCTCCCCGTCACCTCATCGAAAAAATGTACGGCGCAGCTACGTTCTACGACGATGCTCTCGCAGCTCTCGTTCCCCCCGCATACGAAGAAGCTCTCAAAGAGTCCGGTGTAAACGCTGTAAGCGGTCCCGAATATGACATCAAGTCTATCGACGAAGACGGCGTTACAGTTACAGCAAAGGTATTCACAAAGCCCGAGATAAATCTTGAAGGCTACAAGGGTCTTGAGCTCACACGCAAGATCGCTCCCGTTACAGATGAGGAAGTTGAAAATGCTCTCAAGGCTGCTCTTGAAAAGAACGCAAGAGTTATCGACGTTGAAGGCCGCCCCGTAAAGAACGGTGACACAGTTACCATGAACTACATGGGTATGCTCGACGGTGTTGCTTTCGAAGGCGGCACAGCTGAAAACGCAGACCTTAAGCTCGGCTCCGGTCAGTTCATCCCCGGATTCGAGGATCAGGTTGAAGGCCACAACATCGGCGAAAGCTTCGATATCAACGTTACATTCCCTGAGGAATACGGCGCAGCAGAGCTCGCAGGCAAGGCTGTAGTATTCCACATCGACCTTCTCTCCGCTAAGGAAACAATCCTTCCCGAAGCAGACGACGAATTTGCAAAGGACGTTTCCGATTTTGACACTATCGATGAATATAAGGCAGATCTCAAGGCAAAAATCGAACGTGAGCACAATGACGTTGCTATGAGAGAAGTAAACGAAAAGATGGCTAACGCTCTCGGCGAGCTCGTCACAGACGAAATTCCCGAGGTTATGTTTGACAGTGAAGTTGAAAACCTCATCCGTGACTACGACGGACGTCTCCGCTCCATGGGCATGAAGCTCGACGATTACCTCAAGTACACAGGCGGCTCTCTCGACAGCCTCAGAGAAGAAATGCGTCCCCGTGCTATAGCACAGGTTAAGACACGTCTTGCTCTTGAAAAGGTTGCTGAGATCGAAAAGGTTGAGGTTTCCGAAGAGGAAGTTGAAACAGAGTTCAAGAAGATCGCTGACAGCTACCAGATGGAAGTTGATCAGGTCAAGATGTACATCGCTGCTGAAGACCTCAAGAAGGATCTCGAGGTTCAGAAGGCTGCAGACTTCGTAAGAGACAACGCTGTTATCACAGACGCTGAATAATTTAAGCTTATTCAGAATATAATAGAATATTACCTATAAAATCGCACATACCAAAGGAGGGTCTAAAGTGCCACTTGTCCCAACAGTAATCGAACAAACAGGCAGAGGAGAACGCGCTTACGATATCTTTTCGCGCCTGCTCAATGACAGAATCGTATTTTTATGCGACGAGGTAAACGATGCAACCGCATCGCTTGTCGTAGCTCAGCTTCTTCTTCTTGAAGCTCAGGATCCCGACAAGGACATCAGTCTTTATATAAACAGTCCCGGAGGATCTGTATCGGCAGGACTTGCCATCTACGATACGATGAATTTCATAAAATGCGACGTGTCTACAATTTGCATAGGTATGGCTGCAAGCATGGGAGCGTTCCTGCTTTCCAGCGGTGCCAAGGGCAAGCGTTTCGCCCTTCCCAACAGCGAAATAATGATCCATCAGCCTCTCGGAGGTATGCAGGGTCAGGCAAGTGATATCAAGATCCACGCAGACCATATCATAAGAACCCGTGAAAAGCTCAACCGAATCATGGCTGAAAACTCGGGCAAGCCGCTTGAGATAATCGAGCGCGACACCGAACGCGACAACTTCATGTCGGCTGAAGAGGCTGCCGCATACGGACTTATCGATCGCGTGATCGAAAAAAGAATATAATATTAAAAGCCGTATTTCGTTTTCGAAAATACGGCTTTTGATTACACCTTGTTATTGTTTACTCCAATCAGGAAAGGATAATATTTAGTATATGGCAAACAATATTCCACCCAGAGACGGCGAAACCAGACATCGCTGTACCTTTTGCGGAAGACTTGAAAGCGACGAGCTCCTTTTTATTTCTTCGCCTATCGCAAACGCTTTTATCTGCTCTGACTGTATTGACACCTGCGCAGATATAATCGACGAGCAGCGCGAGGATTCGGTTTCTCTTGAGGAAGGAAATCTTTCGCTCGAAACGCTTCCGAAGCCCATTGATATCAAAAATATGCTTGACAACTACGTAATAGGTCAGGATGCGGCTAAAAAGGCTCTCTCTGTAGCGGTATACAATCATTATAAGAGGATCCTTACTTCCGAAAAGACGGCAGGAAAGAAGCGCAGCAGAAAGAAGGAGGACGATTCCGAGGAAAAGGTAGAGATTCAGAAGAGCAACGTGCTCCTTCTCGGTCCTACCGGTGTAGGAAAGACCTTTCTTGCGCAGAATCTTGCAAGATCGCTCAACGTGCCCTTTGCTATTGCCGATGCGACCACGCTTACCGAAGCGGGATACGTCGGAGAGGACGTAGAGAACATTCTTTTGAAGCTTATACAGGCGGCTGACTACAACGTTGAGCTTGCCGAAAAGGGTATAATTTATATCGACGAGATCGACAAGATATCGAGAAGAAGCGAAAATCGCTCTATCACCCGCGACGTATCGGGCGAGGGCGTTCAGCAGGCGCTCCTTAAGATCCTTGAGGGTACGGTTTCGAACGTTCCTCCGCAGGGCGGACGAAAGCACCCCAATCAGGATTTTATTCAGATCGACACGTCCAACATTCTCTTTATCTGCGGCGGTGCCTTTGACGGACTCGAGGAGATCATCGAAAAGCGCAGAGGAAATCAGGTCATCGGCTTTAACAGCGAGATAATGACCAAATCCGAAAAAGGAAACTCCAATATTCTCCGCGACGTTACTCCGCACGACGTGGTAAAATACGGTCTTATTCCCGAGCTTATCGGTCGTCTTCCCGTTATCGTAAGTCTTGACAATCTCGACACCGATATGCTTTCAAGAATTCTTACCGAGCCGAAAAACTCGCTCACAAAGCAGTACAAGGCGCTTCTCGGAATGGACAAAGTTGAGCTTATATTTGAAGAGGATGCCATTCGCGCTATCGCAGCCCGCGCTATCGAGCGAAATACGGGTGCGCGCGGTCTTCGCTCGATCCTCGAAGAGATAATGCTCGACATTATGTATGAGATCCCCTCAAACGAAAACGCGGAAAGCGTTACGATCACCGCGGAAGTGCTCACAAAGGACGCACGTCCGATAATCAAATACAAAACACCCGACGCACAGTAAATTTTATCCAGCCTTTTTGAGGCAAGGAGGTTTAAATGTTAATAGATCCTCATATTCACACACACGGTATCAGTCATTGCAGCCGTGTACCCGCCGACGCGCTTGTAGACATCTGCGTCCGCGACAAGATTGACGGAATAGTTCTTACAAACCATTACAAGCACGATTACTACAAGGAAGATGAAAAATTTGCCGAGTGGCGTGCGAAATATATTGAAGAATATTATATCACCAAGGAGCTCGGAGAAAAGATCGGACTCAAGGTCTTCTTCGGTCTTGAGGTAACTCTCGACGAAAACAAGAGGATCGACTACGTAATCTACGGGCTTCCCGAAACGGTCGCAGCCGAGGCTCCCCCTCTTTGTCTTCTTACTCAGAAGGAGCTTTTTGAATACTGCGTAGCGCAGGGTGCCCTGCTCTATCAGGCACATCCCTACAGACGCGGAACTCTGCCGCAGGATCCGAGATATATGCACGGTGTTGAGATAAACTGCCACCCCATCTATGATTACAACGATGAAAAAGAGGTGCGCGAGTTTGCAAGCGAGCATTCGCTGAAGCTCTCCTGCGGATCGGACTATCACGGCGACACATATAAGCCGCACTGCGGAATCTACGTCCCCGACGATATAAAGGACACCGTCGAGCTTGCAGAGTATCTCCGCAGACCCGAGCAGTGTGAGCTCGAGGTACACACAATAATTCCCGGCTGGCGCGAAAAATACGAGCGCGGCCAGATACTTACGAAATAACGCATAAAAGCGCTGAAACTCAGCGCTTCAGATTGCACACAAATAATAAAAATGCTTTCAGCCAAGGAAAAGGGTTGGGAGCTTGAGGGAAGGGAAAAAACTTCGGCATTTGAGATGGTTTTCCCTTCCCTCTTTTGTTTTTTGGTTTCAACTCTTATCTGCACCTTCAAGCGCTGAATCTCAGCGCTTTTTTCATTGGCAAAAGAATATTTTCAGGCATATTATGTATTGATATTTCAAAAGGAGCAGATAAAATGCCTAAAAAAGATACACTTGCTTTTTCAAATTCAAAATTCTCGCAGATAAATTTAGTTAGTCGTGCAAATTCATATTTTGCGGCATCAAACACGGCAAAGGGATTTACTCACGACTTTGAAGAGATATTCCGACCGTGCAAAAGGATCTATATTCTCAAGGGCGGTCCGGGCACGGGAAAATCGAGCCTTATCCGCGCCGTAGCCTCCGAAGCGACAAATCGCGATATACCTGTGGAATATTTCTACTGCTCGTCGGATACAAGCTCGCTCGACGGAGTTATAATCGGTGATAACGAGATCGCCGTAATTGACGGCACGTCCCCTCACACTGTTGACCCTAAAATTCCCGGAGTAAAGGAGGAAATTATAAATCTCGGGCAATTCTGGAATTCGGGCGTATTAAAGGAAGCGTCACACGAGATAAAATATTATCTCGACAAGATAAGCTTGCTTTACGCGGGAGTTTACGATGCTATGGCTGTGGCTGACTCGGCAGAGGGGCTTACGCGCAGGCTCGTTTTAAGGCACACGGACAGCGAAAAGCTCTATCTTGTCGCAGAGCGCACGGCGCGTGCACATTCGGGCGACACGGGAATAATCCGTCCGCGCGGAATATCCGCCTTCGGGGTGCACGGACACGTTATCCTTGACAGCTATGAAAGGCTTGCCGACGAGGTATATACCTTCCGCGACAAATGGGGGATATCGGGCATCTTTCTCGACGCTTTAAAGGAAAATTTCGAGAAGCGATCTATTGGGTTTGATTTCTCGAGATCGCCCATATTCGGAAAAACGGACGCCATACTCCTTCGAAACGAGGGCGTAGCATTTCTTCCCGTGGCAAACGATCCGTCAAGAATAATAAACACCGAAAGATTCATACTTAAAAGCATTTCTGTCGAAAAGGATGATATAAAGGAGCTTCGCCTGATATCCTCTGCCGCCGTAAAAATGGCAGAAAAAAAGCTCTCGCTTATAGGAGAGCTTCATGATGAGCTTGAGAAAATTTATATATCCGCTATGGATTTCAAAGCGCTTGGCGAGCTTACAAAGCGTATTCTTATATCGATATTCAAAAATCCGCCTTGCCAAACGGCTCGGTGACACAAGCAAAAATGCCTCTGCTTATAAGACCCTCGCAAGCGGCAGAGGCATTTTTCTTATCATCAAAAAATGCGTAGACTGCGCTTCCGCTTCCGCTCATCAACGATGCAAACGCACCGCCTCTCACAAGGAATTCTTTTATTTCAGCTATTTCGGGTATATCGGCAAAGACGGTTTCTTCAAATCGGTTAAAAAGATGCTCTGCAAACGATCTGTCGCCCTTTTCAAGGCTTTTTATCATTTGATCTGCCATTTTAGGAACATACGAGCTCTTTTTATCGGCGTCCGAATATGCTTTTGCGGTATTTACGCCTCGGCTTCCCTTTGCTATGACCATACACATTTTTCCGGGCATCTCGCAAGCGGGCGTGAGTATCTCGCCTATTCCGCGCGCACGCATACATCCTCCGTACATACAAAACGGGACGTCCGCACCAACTGAAAGTGCGATATCATCGAGCGTTTTTTTATCCCCTATCCTGAATATCTCCTCAAGTGCGCGAAAAACGCCCGCGCCGTCCGTGCTACCGCCTCCGAGTCCTGCGGAAACGGGTATCCTTTTGTCTATCACAACGGAGATATCGTATCCCTTTATATCAAATGCAGAGATATATTTCTGCGCGGCGCGGTATGCTATATTTTTTTCATCGGTCGGTATCTGTGCACTGCCATTTGACGAGAGCTTTATTCTTCCCTCGCCGCGGGTCACGTCTATATGCAAAATATCGCTGAGCGATACCGTGTGCATTACCGTATCGATAGTATGATAGCCGTCCTCCCTTTTTCCCGTTATTTCAAGAAAAAGATTTATTTTTGCCGGGCAAATAATATTTTTTGTCATACTTAACCTCATTTTATAAATTAACAAGCTTTAAGATAGGATTTTTCTTTACCTTTACCGCATCCTTAGGGCAGAGCTCCTGACAGCAGAAGCATTTTATGCAGTCTGCCTTTTTTATATAGGCGACCTTGTTTTTTATAACTATCGTTTTTGCCGGGCAGGAGCGCATACATTCTCCACAGCCTATACATTTATCCTTATTTATCACAGGGCGCGGACGGAGGGACTCCATAAGCTTTCCGCCAAACACCTTTGAAAGTATCGTTATACCGCTATGGTTTTTATCCGAGCTGTCGGGAAGAACAAAATCCTCGCATATGAAATTCTGATACGGGTCGCCGACCACATTTATATCGTCAAGCGTTTGCGTAAGATATCCTTTTTTACGCGCCGCATCGCATATGCTTGAAAGCTCGTCCATCCCTATAACAGCGGACGCTACGAGGTCAAGTGCAAACGGGTCACACGAAACGCCTACGAATCCGAGCTTTTTCGGCTTACCGTTTGTAGGACCGTTGCCCTCCATCGCGATAACGGCATCCATGACGTTTATTACCGTTGCTCTGTCGCATACGGTTTTACAAAGATCGCATATCATCGAAGAAAAATCGGAAAGATTAGGATAAAGAGCGTGCATTTCAAGCTTTTCTGTACCGGGAATAACGCCGAAGAAGTTTTTGACCGCACCGCTTATACCCGTAAGATTATGTGTCTTGAGCTTGCAGATATTTATAACGACATCGGCATCTGCTATCGGGGTTATTATATTGAACGTCCTGTTTTTATCCTCACCGCTTGACGGCAAACGCTTTGCAGAAAGATCGTAATTGAGATTTGCGCCCGAATTTTCTGCCGCAAGATCCATTTTTCCGACTCTGTACGAAGCGCGTATCGAGCTGTCCGTGTAAACGCCTGCGGGACTTTCGGCTATCGTTACCGACTCCGCTCCCAGCCTTATGCAAATTTTTGCAACCTCTTCGACCACGACCGGATTTGTCGTACCCGCCGCCGCTATATCCATTTTTCTGACAAGATTCGGCTTTATTACTACCCTCTTGCCGCTGAAATTCTTCACGGGAAACTGAATATCCTCGAAAATATTATTTAATACTCTGCTTATACTCTCATTTTCGTAGCTTTCGCATGCGCGTAGAAATACACTTTCCCACCCTGCGCTCTCTCTGATTTTTTCCATATATCCAACCCCGCTTCATCTGTTTACCCGAAAAAAGTAAACAATTTATATATTTTTTGGTATTGTTATTGATTTATTTTTTTTACTACTGTATAATTATATCAGAAAACGTTTTGTTTCACGAAAAAAGTCGAAAGGATGTCTGACCGAATGAAATTTTCATTTAACAAAAAATACACCACAATAACCCTCTACGCGGCTTTTCTGATCTTATTTACGGTTGTGTGTATAAACGGAATAATAGTACGTCCTGTCGGTCTTTTTTCTGTCTGGGACAGCATAAAGCAGATCATAAAAACGCTCTTCTATGCTCTCGTGATCGCATATTTTCTTGCACCCGTTATGGACTTTTTCGTTAAAAAGGTGCTCGTATTTATTCAGCCCAAAAAGAAAAATCCGTTCATCCGCAAGCTGATATCGCTCGTACTGACCTTTTCAATATTCCTCGCAATAATAACCGTTTTTATATGGTATATTGCTCCTCAGTTTATTGCAAACATTGAAGACCTCGGAAAGGTGCTGACCGGCTACTACAACTCGATCGACTCTCTGATACGGGATCTCAGAAACTCATCCGAGCTCTTCAACAATCTCTACGTTTCTATCATTCAGAACAGCAGCGGCACAGAGGCAAGCCTCAGCGACCTCATCAATCAGGCAATAACTAGTCTTATAGGAATAATATCGAACGCATCCTCGTATATTATAACTTTTATTACTACCTTTGTCAATGAGGTCAAGACCGTTTTTGTCGGAATATTCCTCTCGCTGTATTTTGTATACTACAAGGAAACGCTTATAGACCAGATCAGACGCTTCTCCAAAGCATTTTTGCGTCCCAACACCAGGAAATATCTTTACCACGTTGTTGAGGATATCGACGTAAAATTCGCTAAATTCCTTCGCGGAAAGGCTGTAGACTCCTCACTTGTCGGACTTATTCTCTATATAATCTACAAGATCGTCGGAATACCCTACGCCGAGATATTTGCAGTTATCGGCGGCGTTATGAATATGATCCCCGTATTCGGTCCGATAATCGCATCTTTTATCTGCGGATTTATCCTTCTTATCACATCGCCCTCGCAGCTTATTGCTTATATTATAATCGTCGTTGTCGTAGGTGTTATCGATGCCAACCTCGTTGAGCCGAAGATGCTCGGAGATTCGCTCGGTCTTGCTCCCGTCTGGATAACGATCGCGATAATCGTAATGAGTGCTCTCTTCGGAATCTTCGGAATGTTCTTCGGAGTGCCGATCTTCGCGGTAATCTATACGCTTATCAAGGAAGAGGTCGACAGGCGCGTTGCTATGCGTGAGGCTCGCGAAGCGTATGAAGCGGCACACGCTAAGGCTGAGGAAGAGTCGGAAGATGGAGAAAAGGCTGTTGAAGAGTCGGATGACGAGGCTGACGAAAAAGAGACCGAAGCAGAAAACGGTACGGCAGAAAAAGAAGCGGATACATCCGAAAAATCAGAGCCCGAAAACAATAACTGACACCGCAAGAAAAGCACCCGATTATTTTTACAAGAAACAAAAAACGCAAGAAAAAAATTTCTTGCGTTTTTATTTTATTATTCTTCGTCGATTCTCTTATAAAGCATTTCGATCTCGTCGAGAGTAAAGGTCTTCGGCATTTCGACAGGCTTCCATTCGGGTGTAATCCCGAGCATCTTTGCAAGGATCTCTGTTCCCTGAGGAATAAGGGGATTAAAGAGATTTGCCATATTAGCCATAAGATAGATACAGCTTGCGGTGATATTTCCAAACAGCTCTGCATCTTCCTTTGCCGCTACCCAAGGCTTGGACTCGTCGTAATACTTGTTTGCATACTGAATAACGGTAACCATTTCTTCAGCCGCGCTGCGGAGCTCGCCTGCATCTATCTTATTTCCGATAGACTCGTAAAGTCCTTCTACGTACGCCTTGATCTCGGGATCAACCGTACCTTCGGGAACGACCGAATCAAACTTCTTCTTGAGGAAGGAGAGATTACGGTTTACAAAGTTTCCGAATCCGCCTACAAGGAACTTATTGTAGGTCTGTATCATTTCGGGAATTGCGAAGTTAGCATCTCTGCGCTCGGGGTTGAAGAGGATAGTATAGAATCTTATCGCGTCTGCGGGATACTTTTCGGCAAGTGAGTGTACCGAGATGATATTGCCCTTCGATTTGGACATTTTTTCATCGTTCATATTCATATATTCGCTCGACACGATGTGTGTGGGAAGCTGAATATCATCGCTGATCGCTGCAAGAAGCGCCGGGAAAATTACCGTATGGAAAGGAATATTGTCCTTACCGTGGATGAAGTAAGCGTGGATATCGCCCTTATCCGAAATGAAGGACTCGTAGTCCATTCCCTTTTCCTCGCAGACATACTTACACATTGTGCAGTATCCGAGCACTGCTTCAAGCCAAACGTAGATTCTCTTATCGTCATATCCTTCAAAGGGAACCTCTACGCCCCAGCTGAGGTCACGCGTTGCAACTCTGTCGGGAAGTCCCTGTGTAAGGTACTTCTTCGTTTCGTTGACAGCGTTCCATCTCCAGTTTTTCTCGTTGTCAGCGGCAAACTGCGATATCTTATCCTGGAAAGCCGAAAGCTTAAACACAAGGTGCTTATTCTGACGGACTACGGTAGGATTATGGCAGGTACGGCAATGCTTATTTGTAAGCTCCTTTGCATCGAAGGTTGCCGTGCAGTGCTCGCACTGATCGCCTCTGGTCACCTTATGGCAGGAAGGACATTCGCCCTCGAGCTCACGGTCTGCAAGGAACTGTCCGCAGGTCTCGCAGTAGTCCTGATCCTCAAGCTGCTCGTAAAGATAGCCGTTTTCGTATATCTTTTTAAATATCTTCTTTACTTCGTCCTTATGATAATCGGTGAACGTAGCCGAATATCTATCGTATGTGAAGAGCAGATCGTTAAAATCGCGTGTAAACTCTGCGTGATACTTCTCTGCTATCGACTCGGGTGTGCATTTTTCTCTCTTTGCTCTCTCTGTTATAGGTGTTCCGTGGCAGTCTGTACCCGAAACGTAGATAACGTCATAGCCTGCAAGGCGTCCGTAGCGTGCGATAACGTCGCCCGGAAGAAGTGCCGCAAGGTGTCCTACGTGAAGAGAGTTATTTGCGTACGGCCATGCGCCGCCTATCCAATATCTTCTATTATTTTTATCAAAGTTTCCCATTCTTTATAGCCTGACCTTTCTTTGATTTTTCTTTATTTTATATTGATTTTATTTTTTACCGATTTTCTTCTTTGTACTTTCGGGAGAAAACGCCCGAAAGATCTACAGCAAACATAAGCGGCATACCGAAGCAGTAGCAGGCTCCAATCTGACCGAGTCCCACGGTTATCATCATAAACCAGAGTGCATCGTCAAATCCGTATCCGAATTTAAGCACAAGGGGCACGACAAGCGCGTTAAGTATTACTGCGGGCAGGGGCACGAGCCACTTAAACTTACGCAGCAGATAGGACAGAGCCGCCGCACAAAGCGTTGCAAGCGATCCGAAAACTATATCCGCCCAAATCATTCCCGAAACAAACGAGTTTGCGATAATACAGCCGATAAAAAGTCCGGGGATCGCCGCAGGTGTGAAATAGGGTAACACACAAAGTGCTTCGGACACCCTCAGCTGTATCGGTCCTATACTCGTCGGTGCAAATATCAGCGAAACGACGGTGTAGACCGCGGCGATCAGCGCGGCGTGGACAATAAAACGGATCTTCTGCTTATTCTTTGAGTTTTTCATTATTAAATTCTCCTTAGTTTTGTTTTGAGTGAGGATGGTTACGAACTCACTTTTGCGATATCTTAAAAAATGGCACATTTATTTAAGATATCAAAGTATTTTACCACTAAAACTCAAAAAATTCAAGTCCTTTTCGGCACATATTTTCTTTTTCTGAAAATTTCTGCTATTTCACGAAAAGAATAACATCCCAAAAGTCGCAGTAGGATGGAATATACAAATACGGCAAGCGCTATATGTGCCGCCAGAAGCGGCATATTATACGCACTTCCGACTCCAAGAAGGGTGAGTATAAGCTTGGAAATGAATATCGACAGACTTACCGTTAAAAGTGGAAGGAATATCCATTTTATCGGGTGTATTTGAGGAGAGGTGAGCTTTATAAGGCGTGCCGCGCTGAGTGAGGTATTGACTATCTCACAAAAGATTATTTCTATAACGTAACCGAGCATACCCATCTTCGGCACGAGCATAAACACCACCATTACGCTCATGAGCGAGTCGACTAGATTCACCTTCATTGTGTAAAGCTGCTCGTTGAGTCCCTTTAAAATACTGTCTATCGTGGTATCTATAAACATAACGGGCATTACCGGAGCGAGTATTCTTATATATTTTCCTGCCTCTGCATCCGAATATATTACCTGCCCTATTTCGGAAGAGTAACATATCACTATTCCAGCCGCGCATATGCCGAAGGCAAAAACAAATCTGCACGCGGTCTCTGTTATTCTGTTTATGCCTACGCTATCGCCCGCCGCTCGTTTTTCTGCTATTTCGGGCACGAGAAGCGAGCAAAAGGGCGTTAAAAAGGCGTACGGAAAAAGCACTGTCGGCAGAGCCTTTGCCTGCATAACTCCGTATGCAGATACGGCATCTGTCTGCGACATACCGCTTTTTTTGAGTCCGCTTGTTATGAGTAGGTGTTCAACTGTGACGAGTGCAGACCTGAAATACGAGGTAAATGCGGTCGGAAGTGCAATATTCAGCATCTTTTTACGCAGATCTTCACTCTCTGCGTACTTATATTTCTTATAATTTTTCCGCAGGTCCGCAAGATAAAAGACAATGAGAAAGAGAAACGATATTACCTCAGATGCAAGCGACGCAAGAACTACCGAAAGGCATGCCTCCTTTGTATTCCTCGGAGTCAGAAAAGTCAGACCGATCACCGTAAGCGCCACCTTAAGAAGCTGCTGAAATATCTGCGAGGACGCGCTTTTCGACACACGTCTGACCGCCGTGAAATATCCGCTTATCGCCGAAGAGAGCGATACAAACGGAAGAGTCAGCGCAAGCGCTCTGAGAGATTCGAGCGTGCGTATATCCCCAAGCATCGACAGCGCTATCGTCCGGGAAAGCAGGATCAAAAGAAGCATCGAGCCTATCCCGAAAAAGAGCGAATAGGCTATACATTTCCGCATTGCGTGTTTTACGTCGCTATATTTCGCGCTCCCCGTTGCATCCGCCACCATTCGTGTCGCCGTAAGATTTATCGCGCTCGTTGCAAGTGTCGTCGCAAGTCCGTATACGCTCAGGGTAAGCGTAAAAAGTCCTAGGCCCTCGCTTCCGAGCTTATCCGAAAGATAAACGTTAAAATAAACGCTCAGTACCCGCATAAAAAGTGCCGTTATGCTGAGTATGAGCGTATTTTTTATAAAAATTACTGATTTTCTCATATTTCTCCGCCCTTTTTGATTTCATAGTATACTATGAAAAAGAGCAGTATAATATTACGGTATATTGGGGCTTTGCCACAACCCCCACCAAAGAACTTTTTGTAAAGAAGTTTAAAACGATTTGCAAGCAAAACGTTTTGGAATCTCAAAAACTTTACTAAAAAGAAAAGAATAAACTTGTTTTAAGAAAAGTTTTGATCGAGCTTTTTCAAAAGCTCGCGGGATTCTTAAGGGCGGCGCCCTTAAGTCGCGCGATCGTCCTTGCGCGAAAACCCAAAGGCTCTGCCCCTGGACCCTGCCAAAGGCTCTGCCTTTGGAATCCGCTTAGAAACTTTTTGAAAAAAAGTTTCTAAGAACTTCAAAAACTTTACTGAAAAAGGAAAAGAAAAAAACTTATTTTTAGAAAAGTTTTCACACAGCGCTAACACAGCAAAAACGTGTTTGTGTGTCTTTTTCAAAAACACTTCGTATTTTTATTGACAACACCATTATATCGTGGTAAAATAGATGCGTGTGGATAACCATACGCCAAAAGAAAGGAAATTCTGATAAATGGCTAAATACAGACAGGCAAAGATAGATGAAGAGATCGCAAGAGCTCTCGGCGATATTATGCGTACGGTAAGAGATGCCCGCCTCGAGGGCTGTGTCTTCAGTATAACAAGAGTACACGCCGCGCCCGACCTCTCGACCGCCGAGGTTTTTTATTCCTATCTCGGAAATAAAAGCCGCGACGAGGTAAAAAAGGGTATAAAGAGCGCGCTCGGATTCATCCGCTCGTCGCTTGCGCGTAAGCTCAGCCTTCGCCAGACCCCCGAGCTGATATTCACCTACGATCTTTCTATGGAAAACGGCGCAAGAATATTCGAGCTTCTTAAGCAGGTCGAGATTCCCGACGAGGAAGAAGACGAGGAAGACGAAGAATAACTTCTGCAAAGAGTCAGACACGGAGAATTTAATGCCTAATAACAGTAACACAGAAAATAAAAGCGCTTCGGGAATCATTTGTATAAATAAGCCGAGCGGAATGACGTCGCACGACGTGGTAAACCGCCTCAGAAGGCTGTATAATACGAAAAAGGTCGGACATACGGGCACGCTTGACCCGATGGCGACCGGACTTCTCATCGTGCTTGTCGGAAACGCAGTAAAGGCTTCCGAATATCTTATGAGCGGAAACAAATCTTACGTTGCGGGACTAAAGCTCGGTATGACGTCCGATACGGAGGATATCAGCGGAAATATCACGCTTTCAGAGAAGCCTCTCCCGAAAAAGGAGGAGGTCGCCGCCGCTTGCGAAAAATTTGTCGGCGATATAATGCAGATACCTCCCATGTACAGCGCAATAAAAATAGGTGGCAAAAAGCTTGTGGATATCGCGAGAAGCGGCGAAACAGTTGACCGCGAGCCGCGTAAGATAACCGTATATTCTCTCGGCTGTGAAACGGTAAACGAGGAGAGCGGCGACTATTTACTTAGCGTCGAATGCTCAAAAGGAACTTATATCCGCACGCTCTGCGCGGATATCGGAGATTCTCTTACGTGCGGAGGTCTTATGTCATCGCTCGAAAGACGCCACAACTGCGGATTTTCTCTTGACGATTCGCACACTCTCGAGTCGCTCGAGGCTCTTGAGCTTTGCGAGCGCGAAAAGCTGCTGATCCCCGTAGACAGCGCATTCCGCGACTATACAAAATTGACGCTCGCTCCCTTTTACGCAGGACTTGCGCGCAACGGAGTGAAGATATTTACCTCAAAGGTCGCTCCAAACGCGGCTTTGGGAGAAAGATTCTGCCTTTACGAAGGAAAAAAATTCTTCGCTATCGCAGAGGTGCAGGAAAACAGCGACGGAGATAAGGTCCTTCGCCTGCTCAAGCAGTTTGTATAAATTCCCTTCACCGAAAGGAAACAGCAAAAAGTGAAAATAAAAACACATCTTACCGCAGGCGCGGTGATATGCTCGCTTATCGGTGCTCTCATCGGTGGTATCATAAAAAATCTCCCCGATCAGCTCGACCTTGCTGACATCATAAGCGCAATATTCGTAGTTACGGGTGTTTTCACCCTGATATCAAGTATTCCCGACATCGTGTACGCTATCATATGCTTCGGCACTTTCAGAGGCGCTGTCGACCTTGCTTCGGCAATACTCGGCGTGGCATCCGGATTTATTCTGATATTTCTGCACGACGAGATACTCGTTTATGCGATCGTTGCATATCTTATCATCTTCCCGATCGTGCGAATACTCGCAGGCGCAACAAAAGAAGAAAAGAAATCGCGATTCAAGCGTCTTTTCCCGAAAATCTTTACGGGAATTATTCTGATTGCCGCCCTTCCCGCAATAGCAGGACTTGCCGACACGGTATTTGATATTGTTCTGAAATGGGTCGGCTGGGGAATCATCGTCCTCTCGATCGTCTTTCTTATCGTTTCCCTGCTCGTTATACATTTCCATCCGAAATTTTCCTATAAAAAGCAGGATGATCCGAACACTATATACGTAGACGATAAGGACTTCAAAGAAAAAGACGACTAAAAAGAAAATTTTTAAATCTATATATAATATTAAGGAGAAAAAATATGTATTATCTTGGTATTGACCTTGGCGGAACAAATATTGCCGCAGGTATCGTTGACGAAAATTACAACATCGTCCTCAAAGGAAGCGTGCCCACAATGGCAGAAAGAGACATTCAGTTCGTTATCGACGATATGGCTGATCTCTGCAAGAAGCTCATTGCCGACGCAGGACTCAAGGTAGAGGATATCGCGCACGCAGGCGTTGCTTCTCCCGGCACGGTAAATCCCGAAACAGGCGTTGTAGAATATGCAAACAACTTAAAGATCAGACATCTTCCCCTTGCAAAAATGCTCACAGAGCGCACGGGAATCAAAAATATCTTCCTCGCAAACGACGCAGACGCGGCGGCTTACGGCGAAGCTATCGCAGGTGCGGCTAAGGGAGCATCCGACTCTGTAATGATCACACTCGGCACGGGTGTCGGCGGCGGTATAATCATCGACGGCAAGATCTATTCGGGCTTTAACCACGCAGGCGGCGAGCTCGGACACATCGTTATCGAAAAGGACGGCAGACCCTGCTCTTGCGGACGTCACGGATGCTGGGAGGCTTACAGCTCTGCTACCGGTCTTGTAAAAATGACACGCGAAAAGATGAATGAGTGCCCCGACAGCAAGATGTGGGAACTCTGCGAAAACAGTATCGACAACGCAGGCGGAAAGACCGCGTTCAAGGCTGCAAGAGCGGGCGACGCTGCAGGCAAGGCTGTCGTTGACTCTTACGTAAGCTATCTCGCTTGCGGACTTGCAAACATCATCAACATCTTCCAGCCCGAGATCCTTTCGATCGGCGGCGGCGTATGCAACGAGGGCGATTACCTTCTCGATCCCGTAAAAGAGATCGTTGCAAAAGAGATCTACACCTGCGAGGGCACAGAGCAGACCGACATCAGAATCGCAAAGCTCGGCAACGATGCAGGTATCATCGGCGCGGCTGCTCTCTGTTCCAAATAATTAACGGTCAGGGAGAAAAATGAAAGAAATCAGCATAAGATCCATTATTCTCGTTGCACTCCCGATATTACTTGCGTTAAGCTGTGTGTTCTGTGCGGTCTTCGGCGTATGTATGGCGTTAAAGCAGAGCGATGACCCTGCTGAAAATGCCGATCCCAAGCCGGACGACCCGACCCCCGAGGAGCCTACTCCCGAGGATCCCCTTCCGCCCGAGGACAATCCCGATCCCGGCATAAAGGATCCGCCGGACGACGATCCGCCAAGTGATGATCCGCCCGACGATCCCGTACAAGATAAAAAATACGTCGCCTTCACCTTCGACGACGGACCTGCATATCAGAGCGGTCTTACCCAGAAATACGTGGACGAGCTTGCAAAATACGGCGGCGAAGCTACCTTTTTCCTTGTAGGCGACCGAATAAACGCAACTACCGCGCGCGGTCTTGTCTACGCGGTCGAGCACGGGTGGGAGCTCGGTATCCACGCATACACGCACAAGTATTATTTTAATTCGAGCTGCTCGGAAAGCCTTTATCAGTCCGAGGTTAAAAAGACGGCTGATGCCATCCACAAGTATCTGCCCGAATATGAAATAAAGCTTCTCCGTCCGCCGGGCGGTACGCTCCCCGATGAGCGCGTCAAGGCGAGCCCGTATGCAATAATTCTTTGGAACGTCGACTCAAACGACTGGAAGAACAAAAACGCCTCGACCGACGAGGAGCGCGACGAATGCGTTGAGAATATCGTCTACGAGGTAATGACCACGGTAAAAGACGGAAGCATCATTCTGATGCACGAGATATATAACAATTCCTACCTTGCCTTCTGCGAGATAATCAAGCAGCTCAGCGAGCAGGGATACGAATTTGTGACCGTATCCGAGCTCCTCGGCGAGGATTTCGAAACGGGAAAGAAATTTTACAGCGGAAAATAAAGTTTAAAAACAAATACAGCCTCGATACTCGCATAAAACGTGTGTCTGAGGCTGTATTATTTTATATCTCGTTCTTTTCCGAGGAAGGCTCTTCCGCTTTTTCCTCGCGGGTGCTTTCCTGATCTTCCTTCTTCTTCTGATTTTTCTTTCTCTTCTTGTATTTCAGCTGCGACCAGAGTATTATCGCTATCTGGATCGGAATTCCGATAAGGAAGATAACCCAGAGCACCTCAACGTATTTGAGCGCGCTCAAAAATATCGTAGTAAGAAGCGTCCAGAGAAGTATCGAAATTATCAGATAATTGAATCGCGTGTTTCCCCATATGGAGTTAAAAACAAGCGCAACGATAGCAGACGCAGGTATGGCAACGATAAAGATCATCCACGCGTTGCCTATTTCAAGCAGGCTCATCGCGACGAATATTATGGTCGCGATCACCCATACCGTCATTACGGCGAGCAGTGAAATTATGAGCTTACTGTAATTGCGCTGCTTCTCGGCAACCATCCTGTGCCCTATCTGAAAATCCTCCGAAAGCAGATCGTCTATCGAAACGTCATAGAATTTTGCTATTTTATAGATAGCTTCTATGTTCGGGCAGGAGTCTCCATTCTCCCACTTGCTTATTGTTTTGTCCGAATAATTGATCTTTTCGCCGAGCTCTATCTGTGTGAGCGATCGGGATCTTCTTAGTGCTATTAAATTGCTAATTAAAATCTCTTGAATGTTATTATTTGTACTCATACCCCTATTTTACACCAAAACCGCCCAAATGTCAAGCAAAAATCGCAATTCTCCTATTCGGAGAATTGATTTTCTACCGTTTTGAGAGAGGGAGAATCAAGAGTAGAGTCAATTCTCTTGACTTAATAGAATGTTTTTTATATAATATCAAGCGTCGAGGGTTGCTTCGCCTCTCGCCAACATTATTAAAGGAGAACCTTTATGTCAAGAACATATATGCCTGAAACGTCGAAAGAGATAATACCGATATTTTTCGCAACCGATGACAATTATGCACCCTTCCTCGCTGTGTCGATAAGATCTCTGCTTGACAACGCAGATAAAAATTACTTCTACAGAATACACATCCTCACCTCAGTAATGAGTGCATCAAACAAGAGAAAGCTGACTGCGCTTGCAGGCGAGAATGCAAAAATATCCTTTGACAACCCCGAGAAAAAGCTCGCGCACATTATGGAGAGCCTTGCAGTCAGAGACTACTACTCGATAGCAACCTACTACCGCCTTTTCATCGCGGATATGTTCCCCGAGTATGACAAGGCAGTATATATCGACTCGGATACCGTCGTCCCCGGCGATATCTCCAAAATGTACTTCACGGACATCGGCGCAAACCTCGTCGGAGCAATTCACGATAACGTAATGGCTGTTCCCACCTTCGGCGAATACGTTGAAAAGGTGCTCGACGTTTCAAGAAGCCGCTATTTCAACGCGGGAATCCTGCTTATGAATCTGAAGCAGTTCAGAATAACTGATATGGAGGGCAGATTTATCGAGCTTCTATCGAAAAGAAAGTTCCCCGTTGCGCAGGATCAGGACTATCTCAATATTCTTTGCCGCGACAAGGTCTACTATTTCGGTTACGAATGGAACCTCGTTCCGGTCGAAGGTCTTACAGATAAAGCTCCTCAGATCATCCACTACAAGATGGCTCTGCGCCCATGGCATTACGACGGGATCAAATACGGCGAATATTTCTGGAAATACGCGGAAACAAGCGGATATTATGCAAATATCTGCGAAATAAAGAAGAATCATTCGGCTATCGACAAGCTCAAGGATAAGATGGTAGGCGAAGGACTGCTCGCTCTCGCACGCGAGGAGATCGCAAAAGCCGAAGCTGAAGCAGAATCAGACGAAGAAAGCTCTGTTCGATGTGCGCTCTGCGCACTCTGAAAAATAAAAAGCCTTAAAAGAAAGGGGCAAAAGCGTGAAAAACGTGAAAATCGTGAAGAACAAGAAAAAAGATAATACGTCCGAAATTGTCCCCGAGAGATCGCCCGAACGTCTCGCGATACTCGAAAAAATAAAGGAATACGAGAAAAACGGTTGGTTTGACCGCGACGTTGAGCCCGACCCCCCCACAAGACCGCTTGAAGCAGGCGAGGTAGATTATACTCTCGAAAAATTCTCGAGCCGCGTCAGCTCGGAGATCGCAAATTTTTGCGCAAAGACGTATTTCGACACGCTGATAAGAAAGGGTATCCTCGTTATCGACGAGGTGCGCGGACTTGAAAACTACCGCGCGGTCGACGGCGGCGCAATTATAACCTGCAATCATTTTAATCCCTTTGACAACTACGCCGTTTTCAAGGTCATTGAAAAGGACCTCGGAAGACGCCGTCTTTATAAGGTAATACGCGAAGGAAATTACACCTCCTTCCCCGGACTTTTCGGATATTTCTTCAGAAACTGCAACACCCTGCCGCTTGCGTCCTCGGTTTCGGTTATGAAGGAATTCAGCAAAGCGATAACAAAGCTGCTCGACAGAGGCGAAAAGATCCTGATATATCCCGAGCAGGCGATGTGGTGGAATTACCGCAAGCCCCGTCCGCTCAAGAAGGACCCTTTTCTTATGGCGGCAAAAAACAGTGCGCCCGTTATTCCCTTCTTTATAACTATGCGCGACACCGAGACTATAGGCGGTGACGGATTCCCGATACAGGGATACACGGTACACATTCTGCCCGCAATATATCCCGACAAAGAAAAAAATCCGCGTGAAAATGCGGAAATTATGAGAAACAAAAACTTTGAGGTATGGAAAGCGCTTTACGAAAGCGTTTACGGCGAGGAGCTCTCCTACTGATATTTGACACGGAGGAAAGAAAATGCTCTATATATGGCTTATACTCGGCGCTAATCTCTTTATAATAGCGGCATCTCTTTTCTCTATGCTCTTTTTCCCCGAAAGCTTTCTCGGATACGGAGTGACCTACGCACTGCTTATGCCTCCCATAAGCACGGTCGCAGTAATTGCACTCGACGCGATAACGGCATTCGTTATCCGCCGTCTGCCCGAAAAGTGGTTTGATATGTCAAGCCCATTTTCCTTGGTCTCGAAGAAGGAATGTGAATTTTATACAAAGCTCGGCGTCCGCAAATGGCGTGAAAAGATCCCCGAGCTCGGACTTTTCACCGGATTTCACAAAAATCACGTCGCAAAGCCGGGTAGCAACGACTACATAAAGCGTTATATTTTGGAGGCAAATTACGGCGCTGTCATTCATCTTGTCAGCGTTCCGATCGGATTTCTTATAATTTTCCTCTGTCCGCTCGGTCACGCAGTATATTTCGGAATCCCCGTCGCTATAGTGAACGCGGTACTTAATATTCTCCCCGCCGTGATCCTGCGCTATAATATCCCAAAGCTTCTTTCGCTTTACCGCAGAAACGAGCGCAAAACGGCAGTCAGCTCTGAAGTGAATAAATAAAAAAGATACGACAAAGCATTGTCGTATCTTTTTATTTCACAAAAAACTTATTATCTCGCAGGATTAACGATCTCGCGCCAATCAAGATCACCGCGGTCGATAGCACGCACAAGTATCTCGGCAGTTGCGATATTCGTCGCTACGGGAATGTTGTACGTGTCGCACATAAGAAGAAGGTCCCTCTCGGTCTTGTGATAGGCCTCTCTGTCGGTCGTGCTTCTGAAGAAAAGAAGAATGTCGATCTCGTTATATGCAATACGGGCTGTTATCTGCTCTGCACCGCCTTGAGACCCGGGCAGCATCTTCTCAATGTTGAGTCCTGTCGCATCCGAAACAAACTTTGCGGTAATTCCGGTGGCGCAGATAGAGTGTTTGCTGAGTATCCCACAATAGGCTATACAAAACTCTGTCATAAGTTCCTTTTTTGTGTCGTCCGCTATTATTGCAATGTGCACGGTATTCTCCCCTTTCAGTTTCTTTGCACTTTATTAAAGTAAACAATTATTACAAGCCGATTATATCACATATTTCCGTCAATGTCAATGACATAATGTTAATTTTTTGCGTAGCGGCGCAATTTTTTTGAAAATCAGTATATCTGAGGCTTCTTTTGTGCCGTCAAAAAAAACAAGTTAAAAGCATATCGGAGTCCCGATAAAAACTATCCTGCACAAAATTTTCTTTCCTTTATTATTATTCTTGTTATTTTATTTGTATTGACATATCATTCGTTTGGATGTATAATTGTAGTTGGAAAGGTTTTTTATTAAATCTTTTCTCGTGTTTTTTATAAAAGGGGTGATAAAATTGAAAAAAATCAAGGCTTTTCTTGAAAGAAAGCAAATAACTCCTTCGGCCAAGCTCTACTTCGTTGACGCTATGGGACTTATGGCACTCGGTCTTTTCTCGACCCTGCTTATAGGTACTATTTTCGGAACTATCGGCGGACAGTTTGGAATTGAATTTCTGAACGAAATTGCCGCTATAGCTAAAAACGGCTACGTTGTCGGCGCGGCTATCGGCGTTGCTGTCGCATACGCTCTTAAAGCTCCGCCCCTCGTGCTCTTCTCAAGCGCGGTAACCGGCGCGGCAGGATATATGCTCGGCGCGACAATAACGGTCGGCGCAGAGTCCTTCCCTTATACGGCAGGTCCTGCAGGTACGTTTTTCGTAGTAATTATCGCCTGCGAGCTCGGTAAGATCGTTTCCAAGGAAACAAAGGTCGATATCCTCGTAACACCTACCGTAACCATCCTCGCAGGATTCGGCATAGCAAAGCTGATATGCCCCGCGATCGCCTACGTTATGTACTATCTCGGATATTTCATCAACACAACGACCGAAATGCACCCCTTCATTATGGGCGTTATAGTCGCGGTAGTGGTCGGAATCATACTCACTCTCCCGATATCGAGCGCGGCAATATGCGCAATGATCGGTATCTCGGGTCTTGCGGGCGGCGCGGCTACGGCAGGCTGCTGCGCGCAGATGATAGGATTTGCAGTTATCAGCTTCCGTGAAAACGGAGTTGGCGGTCTTGTTGCTCAGGGTCTCGGAACATCTATGCTTCAGATGGGCAATATCTGCAAAAAGCCGCAGATATGGATAGCTCCCACGCTTGCTTCGGCTTGCTGCGGACCTCTCGCTACCCTTCTCTTCAAGCTTGAATGTGTCGGCGTTTCGGCAGGTATGGGTACTTGCGGTCTTGTAGGACCTATCGGAATAATCTCGGCAACAGAGCACAGCGCGACAATGTGGATAGGCATCGTTGTCACCTGCATAGTTGCTCCCGCTATCCTTTCCCTTGTATTCAACGAAATACTCCGCGCTGTCGGTCTTGTAAAGACGGGCGATATGCAGCTTTCCCTTTAATATAGGTAAAATAACAACAAAAAGGAATTTTCTATGGAAAACAAAGAAACGATCTTAAAAATTTCGGATATCGCATCAAACTTTGGCATAAACGAGGTAAAAAACGTCGAAGCCTGCCATATCGGCCACATAAACGGCACCTTTTTTGCCGACTCCGATCGCGGTAGACTCGTAGTACAAAAAATAAACAAGGGCATTTTCACCGACCCGCCGAGTCTTATGGACAATATTATGGCTGTTACACAGCATATTCAGAAGAAAATGCTCGAAGAGGGCATATCAGAGCAGGAGATCTCGCGCTCGGTTCTTGAATTTTTCCCCGCAAAAAACGGAAAATATTATATCACCGACAATGACGGCGAATTCTGGCGTATATCGAAGTTTATAGACGGAACACGTACCTACGATTCGGGAACTCCCGCTCTCCTTACCGAGTCGGGATACAGCTTCGGAAGATTTCAGAGCTATCTCTCCGATTTTCCAGCCGAAACTCTCACCGAAACGATACCCTTTTTCCACGATACAGCCGTGAGATTCGCTCATTTCGAAAAGAGCGTCGCTTCGGACGTCGTTTCGCGCGCATCAAAGTGCGAGGATCTTATTGAAAAGGTGCTTTCCTATAAGGAAACCGCAGGAAAGATCGTTTCTATGCTTACAAGCGGCGAGCTCCCATTAAGAGTTATCCACAATGACACAAAGATAAACAACGTTCTTATCGATACCGCAACGGGCAAGGGAATCTGCGTTGTCGACCTCGACACGGTAATGCCCGGCACTCTGCTCTACGATTTCGGTGACGCTATCCGCTCGGGAGCTTCCGCAGTACCCGAGGGAAGCCTCGAATTCGACAAATTCGTCGTAAGAGAAGACCTTTACAAGGCGTTTTACGAAGGATTTTCGCGCGGCGTAGGAAAGAGCATAACAAAGACCGAGGAAGAAAACCTTCCCCTTGGAGCATTTATGATGACCTACGAGGTCGGTATGCGCTTCCTTGACGACTATCTCTCGGGAGACACCTACTTTCACACCGAGTACAGCGAGCACAATCTTGACAGAGCGCGCGGTCAGCTCCTGCTTGCCGACGACATTATGAAGAAAAAGGATTCTCTTCTTGCGCTCACAAAAAATATTTGAAAAGCATTAATCTAACATAAATTTTAAATCGAAAGGATTAAGATCATGGCAGAAAGAAAGGTAAAGATCGGTGTCATCGGAGTCGGAAATATGGGCTCGGGACACGCAATGATGTTTTCGGATGGCAGATGCCCCGAATTTGAGCTTGTCGCAATATGCGACCTCAGACAGGACAGACTTGACGACGTTGCAAAGAGAGTATACGAGGCTCGCGAAAAGGCGGGAATAGAGGCTGCTCCTCTTAAGCTCTTCACAAACGCAGAGGAAATGCTTGACAGCGGACTCATTGAGGCTGTTACCGTTGCCGTTCCTCACTACGACCACCCCAAATACGTTATCGCCGCTATCGAGCGCGGAATCCACGTTGTTTGCGAAAAGCCCGCAGGCGTTTACACCGAGGCTGTTCGTGAAATGAACAGAGTTTCGGCAGAGCATCCCGACGTTGTTTTTGCCATGATGTTCAATCAGCGTACAAACCACGTTTACAGAAAGATGAAGGAGATCGTCGCAAGCGGCGAGCTCGGCGAGATCAAGAGAGTAAACTGGATAATCACAGACTGGTACCGCCCTCAGCGTTACTATGATTCGGGCGAATGGAGAGCAACCTGGAGCGGAGAAGGCGGCGGCGTTCTTCTCAATCAGTGCCCTCACCAGCTCGACCTTTGGCAGTGGATCTGCGGTATGCCCTGCAAGGTAGACGCAAAGCTCCACTACGGAAAGTGGCACAACATCGAGGTTGAAGACGACGTTACCGCTTACGTTGAATATCCCAACGGTGCAACCGGCGTATTCATCACCTCCACCGGCGACGCTCCCGGCTCAAACCGCTTTGAGATCCTTCTCGACGGCGGAAAGCTCGTCTGCGAAAACAACAAGCTCTTCCTTACCAAGCTGAACGTAAAGGAATCCGAATTCAGAAACAATGCTCCCGCTCCCTTCTCTGCACCTCCCAAGGCTGAAACGGTCGAGGTCAAGGGCGACGGACTCAATCTCCAGCACGTAGGCGTTTTCAATGCGTTTGCAGGAAAGCTCCTCCGCGGCACCCCCCTCATCGCTGACGGAAGCGAAGGCATCAACGGACTTACTATCTCCAACGCAATGCACCTCTCCTCCTGGACCGGCGGACCGGTTGAGCTCCCCTTCGACGAAAAGCTCTTCAAGGCAGAGCTCGACAAGCGCGTGGCTACCTCCAAGCGCCGCACCGAGGTCGTTGAGCAGATCAGCACTGTAGGATCGAAATAATCTTTTTTCAGAATCCTTTGCAAAGGAAACTTTTTGAAAAAAGTTTCCTCTGCACTCTTTCAAAAACTTTACTGAAAAGAAAAAAACAAACTCATTTTAGAAAAGTTTTGGTCGAGCTTTTTCAAAAGCTCGCGGGATTCTTAAGGGCGGCGCCCTTAAGTCGCGCGGTCGTCCTTGCGCGAAAACTCGTATCTTTCGTCAGAACCCTTTTTTGAAAAAAGGGTTTCCGACACCTCCCCAAAACCTTTTCTGAAAAGAAAATAATTAGGCTCGCCCTTTTGGAGAGCTCCTGCGAAGCAGGTGAGAGGGGATTCTATTCCCAAAAACTTTACTGAAAAGAAAGAACAAACTCATTTTTA
>JAFXJH010000022.1 GCA_017532425.1 Clostridia bacterium
AGATATCCAAACCACTCTTGAAACCTATTCTCACCTGTATCCTCACAAAAATGAGGAAGTTTCGGACAAGCTGAATAAGCTGTGCGGATAAGGCTTCAAAGTGCCGTTATGTACTTTTCGTGTACTTTTCGAAAAATGAAATCCCGAAAACCCTTGTGGTATAAGGGTTTTCGGGATGTAGTTTCTCACTCCCACTCGATCGTAGCCACAGGCTTAGGTGACAGATCGTACAGCACGCGGTTTACACCGGGAACTTCATTAAGGATTCTGTTTGTGATCTTGTGAAGGATAGCGTAGTCGATCTCTTCGATGGAAGCGGTCATTGCGTCGATAGTATTTACCGCGCGGATGATTACGGGCCAGTCGTAGCATCTTGCGTTATCTCTTACGCCTACAGAACGGAAGTCGGGGATGGCTGTGAAGTACTGCCATACCTTGCCTGCAAGTCCGTTTTTAGCAAATTCGTCGCGGAGGATAGCGTCGGACAGACGTACAGCCTCAAGACGGTCGCGTGTGATAGCTCCGAGACAGCGTACTCCGAGTCCGGGACCGGGGAAGGGCTGACGGTAGACCATATTGTCGGGAAGTCCGAGAGCAGCGCCGCACGCACGTACCTCGTCCTTGAAGAGCATCTTGAGAGGCTCAACGAGCTCGAACTGAAGGTCGTCGGGAAGTCCGCCGACGTTGTGGTGTGCCTTGACTGCCTTTGCGGTCTTTGTTCCGCTTTCGATAATGTCTGGATAAATTGTTCCCTGAGCGAGGAATGAGATGCCGTCGAGCTTTCTTGCTTCTTCTTCGAATACGCGGATGAATTCTGCGCCGATTATCTTTCTCTTCTGCTCGGAATCTGCAACACCTGCGAGCTTGTCAAGGAAGCGATCGGTGGCGTCAACGTAAACGAGGTTTGCGCCAAGCTCCTTGCCGAATACCTGAACTACCTGCTCGGGCTCGCCCTGACGGAGAAGACCGTGATTTACGTGTACGCAGGTAAGCTTGTCGCCGATGGCCTTGATAAGAAGAGCGGCAACAACAGAGGAGTCAACGCCACCCGAAAGTGCGAGAAGCACTTTTCCGTCGCCGACCTGTCTGCGGATAAGCTCTACCTGGTCGTTTATGAAGTTTTCCATATTCCAGTTGGCTTCAGCAGAGCACTTGTTGAATACGAAATCGGAGAGCAGCGCTTTTCTTTCCTCTTCGTTTGCGGGGAAGCAGGGCGCACCCTTGTGATCGAATGCGATCATGGGAAGTCCGGAAGAATATACCGCTTCAGACGCGTCGATCTCAACGCCGTCAACAATGCGGTTTACACCACCGTTAAGAATAATTCCCTTTACGTTGGGAAGCGCTTCGATCTCTTTTTTTGTAATGTCGTGGGGATGAATCTCGCTGTAAACTCCAAGAGCGCGTATCTCACGTGCGAGCATAGCGTTTTCTTCACTTCCGAGGTCAATGATAAGAATCATATCTTGTTGCATATTTTTATTTCCTTTCTTTCCGATAATATCGGATTAAAAAATAGAATTTTTATTTAAAATCTGTGATCGTACGCTAAGGTAGAGCGTGCATCACGATTTTTTTACCGTAATGATTAAAATTTCAGCCCCTTTTGAATATAAATATAAAAAAACGAAAAGGGTGATATTTATAAAAAGCTTTTCTTTAATGTGCAGTGAAATTTCGTCAAAGCTCCGCAAGGCGTTTGCACGCGCTTCTATGAGAGGAAGCGGCAAGCCAAAGAAGCTTTTGCGTGTACTTTCAATTCTGCTTTGCGCTGTGATGATCAGCACTGTTGTGCTGAAGACCTATCGAAAAGCCGAGCCTATAGCGCTTTCCGCGCTTGAAAACGTGGTAGGCGGCTGGCTTGAAGAGACCGTAATATCCGCGGTAAAATGCGAGCTTGAGGAGCACAGCTATACGTGGGACGATTTTTGCATCAAAATAATCGCATCCGACGGCAGTATAGCCTCGATCAATGCAAATACGGCGAGCATAAGCGTAATGTGTGCCGACGTTGTAACGCGGATAAACAGCGAAGTCAAAAGAGAAAAATACATAAGGATCCCCGTTCCTATTGGAAGCGTGATAGCTCCTAAATACCTTTCGGGAAAGGGCTTTAGGATAAACGTGCGAGCCGTACCGTACGTGTCCGTATCTGCCCGAATATCTAGCGAAATGCAGGAGGCGGGGATAAATCAGACCCTTCACCGAATAAATATGACTGTAATATCGGACGTTCAGGTAATATGCATGTCCGAATCGGTAAGCTTCAGAAGAGAGAGCAGGGTGATACTTGCAGAATCCTTGATAGTCGGCAAGATCCCGATCGTTTCTTAAAGCTCAGAGCTTTCCTTTGACAGAAAATATTCATACGAATCGACGAGAGCTATAAAGCTGGCTTCGATTATGTCGTAGGAAACGCCTATCGTAGAGAATGATGAATTTCGGTCGGAGGAGTCTATAAGAACTCGTACCTTTGAGTCGGTATTCTTACCGAGATCGACTACGCGTACCTTATAGTCGTTGAGCCGCATATTGTCTACTTGCGGATAGAATGCGAGAAGAGCCTTTCGAAGTGCTCCGTCAAGCGCGTTGACAGGACCGTTTCCGTCTGCACACGAGAGTTCTGTACGGCCTTCGACCTCTATTTTTATCATTGCGCTTGCCTGCTGCTCGCCGTCGGGAGCAGGAAAGTCGTCGTTGGACTTGTACATTACCACTCTGAACGGTGATTTCCAAAGTCTGAGCTCCTTTTTGATAAGAAGCTCAAAGCTTGCGTTTGCACTTTCGTACTGATATCCATCAAATTCACGTTCCTTGAGGCGGGCTGTTATATGCTCTACCTCGGGAGAGGACTTTGAAAGTCCGGGAATGAATCGTTGAAGCTCTGCGAGTATCGTGCTTCTGCCCGAAACCTCGCTGACGAGATATTTACGCTCGTTTCCGACCGTTTCGGGCGGAACGTGCTCGAATGAAGACGGGCATTTCTGCACCGCGTCTATATGCATACCGCCTTTGTGAGCAAAGGCGCATTTGCCGATATAAGGATGATTGTGACGCAGACGGATGTTTGATATCTCTGCGATCTGTTTTGCCGTGAAGCGGAGCTTTTTCAGATCAACGTCGCAGGTTACCGAGCATTTGAGCATAAGGCTGGGCATTACACTTGAAAGGTCGGCGTTTCCGCATCTTTCTCCGTAGCCTATAAAGGTGCCCTGCACCTGAGAAGCGCCTACGCGTACTGCGGCGATCGAGTTTGCGACCGCGCATCCGCAGTCATCGTGACAATGAATGGAGAGCTTTGCTCCGGGAAGAGTATCTGCGACCTCTTTTACTATGCGCTCGATATCGTGCGGAAGTGTTCCGCCGTTTGTGTCGCAGAGGGTTAAGGTATCTGCACCACCGCAAATGGCGGCACGCAGAGCCTCGAGAGAATAATTCGGATTTTCAAAATATCCGTCGAAGAAATGCTCGGCGTCAAGGATTACCTCCTTGCCTTTGCTTTTAAGAAAAGCTACGCTTTTTTCTATATATATAAGATTTTCCTGCGGAGTAATTCCGAGTATCTCGACTACCTGCTTCTCGCGGCACTTGGCAACGATAGCGACAGCATCTGTTTCTGCGGCAAGCAGAGCCGATATTCCTGCGTCGTTTTCGGGATACTCGTTCTTTGCCGTGCTTCCGAAGGCGCAGAGACGTGCGTTCTTCAGCTTGACACCCTTCATTTCCTCGAAAAGCTTCAGATCTTTGGGATTTGAGAAGGGATTTCCCGCTTCTATATAATTCACGCCGAAATCGTCGAGCAGGGAGATTATTTTCTTTTTGTCGCTGACCGAGAAGGATATTCCTTCGCTTTGCGCACCGTCACGAAGCGTGGAGTCGTATATTTCGACCGTGCGGATATATTTGTTTTGCCCGTTGAAATCCATTACTCTTTCCTTTAACCTTTATCGAGATTTGTGTTTTGCCAACGTTCGTAATAAAAAAGATATTGCTGTGCTATTCCTGCATTTTCACCGAAGGATATAATGTCAAATCCGTCGGGATAATACTTTGAAAAGACTCTTTTTACCCAGACGTCTATCGGAAACGCGTCAGTTTTATCAAATCCGAAAAGAAGCGCGCATGCGGCAACCTTCGGACCCACCCCCTTTATCCTCAGAAGCTCTGTCTGAGCGTCTGACGTCGTAAGGGAGAGTATCTTTTCAAGGTCGATCTCGCCCGACACTACCTTTTCTGCGGCATCGCATATATATTTTGCGCGAAATCCTGTTTTCAGCGCGAATATTTCGGCTTCGCCCGCCTCTGCGAGTGCTTTTGCCGTCGGGAAGGAATAATATGTTTTTCCTTCATATTCAAACGGCTCTCCGAATTTTTCTGACAGAGAATTTATTATTTTCTTTATTCTCGGGATATTATTATTTTGCGATATTATAAACGAGCAGAGCGCTTCCCACGGGTCTTGGCGGAGAATATGTATGCCCTTACCGTATAGCGCCGCTTTTTTCAGCACCTCGTCGTTGCCAAGTGAAAAATATGCGTTTATCTCGCTATAATCGCGGTCGAGCGCAAGATAGTGCTTCCACACTCTCTCAAACTCATCTGCCGTACAGTTTATTTCCACGCACCCGTCTTTTGTCTGCTTCATTCTGAGCAGCTTTCCGTGTGCCACGCCTTCGACGACGTCTTCACCTATCTTTTCAAAGCGGAATGTCTGTCCGCAGTCGAAGGTCTGGAATATGTCGAAGAAGCTTTCGTCTTCGATTTTTATGTAATTGCCGAAATTAACAACTTTCATATTTTTCCTCAGGTTTAGTGCCGTGCGAACATACCGAAGACGTGATAGAACACCTTTTTGTTCATTTCTGTGTCGACAGAAACGAACCAAAGAACGACTTATGGGAAGGGAAGTGTCCCTTCCCTAAGAACCCCATCCCTCTTTCCGCAAAACCTCCCAACAGCTATGGTCGGTTTTGCTCGTGCCGCGAGAGGACGCGGCGGATGGTATCGTTAGTTTCATACGTGATTTTTTAATGTGGTGTGGCACACAGAAAATATAAATATATTTTTTAGTAAAAGTTTTTGAAGTTCCAAGAAACTTTTTTCAAAAAGTTTCTTGGTGGGTTCTTAGGGCAAAGCCCTAAGCCGTTCCCTTAAAAGGTCCCGCCGTTTACCGAGAGGACTTGACCGGTGATAAAGGAAGCCTCGGGCGAAGCGAGAAAATAGATGGCGTTTGCGATCTCGTCGGGGGAAGCGTTGCGGCAGAGAGGGGTGTCTTCGGCGAGGGCTGCGAGCGTTTGGCTGCCGAGGGAGGCGACCATATCGGTTTCGACGACACCGGGTGCAACGCAGTTTACGCGTATTCCGGACGGACCGAGCTCTTTGGCGAGAGCCTTGGTCATTCCGATGAGGGCGGCTTTGGATGCGGAGTAAACGGCCTCACACGACCCGCCGACCTCTCCCCATACCGAAGAGAGTATAATAATATTTCCGCGATGATTTGAGATCATTTGCGGTATGAATTTTTTGGCGACGAGAAAGGCCCCCTTGACGTTTGTGTCCATTACGCGGTCGAATTCTTCCTCGCTGACGTCCTGGAAGAGTCCGTAAGAGGCGACTCCCGCGTTGATAACGAGAGTGTCGATGAATCCGAGAGAGTCGGTCGCCTGCTTGTAGAGAAGATCGACGTCGGATGCGACGGATACGTCAGCCTTGACTGTAAGAGCGTAGGGCGCGCCGAGAGCGAGACATTCATCCTTGACGCGTTCGGCGTGGTCCTCGGATGAACGGTAATTTATAACGGCGGAAAAGCCGCAGGATGCAAATTTCCTTGCGCAGGCTGCACCGATTCCGCGCGACCCGCCGGTTATAAGAAGGTTTTTTGTGTCCATAAAAAACTCTACCCCACTATCTTACTTTAAAAAATATTTTATCACATATTTCTCTCAATTACAACCGATAAGAAAAAAATTTTTGCCGATTTTTCGCAGATTAATTCAAATTTTTTTGTAAAAAACGCAATTTGCGCGCTTTGAATGTTGCAAAACGCTTGATTTAGTGGTATAATCAGTATTAAATAAAGAAAAAAGGAGATAAAAATATGATAATAAATCTCGACGAAATATACAAGAGACTTTCCGACAGTGAGGACTGGGATCCGATCGCTTTTGAAAACCACAGAGGCGAAAAGCTTAACTTTGAGCAGGTGGCAACAATAGAGATCGAAGGAAAAAATTATGCGTATCTTTATGAGATCGATGCAAACGGCGAGCATACAACGGATTTTCCCGCAGTTGTGGTCTTTGAGGAAAAGGACGGCGAATACTGCATAGATTTCGTGACCGATCAGAAGCTTATCGACGATATTGCTTACGAGGTGTATCTTATGCGCCGCGGAAACGGGGAAGATGAAGAGGATGCAGAAGAGGGCGACGAATTCTACGATGATGACGAATATCCCGAGGATGAGGCTCTCGATAGCGACGAAGAATAATATCACTCGACCACGGTGAGTGACAAAGTGATTGAAAACTACTCTTGAACCAAAAGAAAACCAAATCAGATAAACTCGGTAAATCAAAAATAGTTAGCACTCAAGTGAAAAGAGTGCTAACTATTTACAATTTTGAAACAGAATGGACTTTAATAGTTAACAATTCCGGAGTAAAATAATAATGTCCCAAGGGAGAGTGCCAAAGAGCAGATGCCAAAATGATCCACGGCGATTTGCAAGGACACCTCGCCCGTATAATTAATGAAGAAAACGGGATAATATTAAAACAAGATTCAAACGGAGGAATTAACTATGATCAAACTTACACCCTTTTATTCAAGAAATATAAACGCTTACAATCCTTTTTACGAGATGGAAAGACTTGAAAAGGCTTTCTTTGGTGACAGCACACAGCCCGTTATGTTCAAAACAGACATCAGCGACAGCGGTGACGCTTATATCGTGGAGTCCGACCTGCCGGGTATAAATAAGGAAGACATCGATATAAATATCGGTGACGGAGTCCTTACTGTCAAGGCAGAGCGTAAATATGAAAGCTCTGATGAAAATGCAGGAAATATCTCCGCAGAGAAAGAGCGTACGGCTCGTTTGAGAGAAGCTTCAATATTTCGGATATCGATGCGGAAAATATCGACGCAGAATTCAAAAACGGAGTGCTTATTCTCACCTTGCCCAAAAAACAGCCCGAGGCACCCAAATCGAGAAGACTTGAAGTCAGATAAAATCTGAATAAACACGGAGAAATCTTTTGGGTTTCTCCGTGTTTAGATAGAAGGCAGAATAATAAAAGAGAAGCTTTCAGCCAAGGAAAAAGGTTGGGAGTTTGAGGGAAGGGAAAAAACTTCGGCGTTTGAGATGGTTTTTCCCTTCCCTCAGTCAAACGAACTATTTTGGTATACTTTTACACGGAGAAATCTTTTAGGTTTCTCCGTGTTTTTTACTTAAAAAGCTTTGCCGCGGAAGCATATGAATCAGCACAAGGCTCTCCATTCGGGAGAGCTCCCGCGAAGCGGGTGAGAGGGTAGCCACAAGGCGGTATTCGGTAAAAGGCGTACGATATTCGCAGCTGTAATTGACAAAATTAAAAAAATATGATAAATTTATAAAAAATATGTTAGAATTCTCTTTTTATTACGTCTTATACTTACGAAAGGGGGAACCGCCATGGATGATAAACAGATAATAGAGCTTTATTTCGCGAGAAATGAAAGTGCTATTGAGGAGAGTAGCCTGAAATACGGAAATTACTGCTACAGTATCGCTTATAATATCCTTGCAAGCAGACCTGACAGCGAGGAATGTGTAAACGATACCTGGCTCAGAGCGTGGAACACTATTCCGCCTCAAAGACCGAATTATTTCAAGCTTTTCCTTGCGAAGATCACAAGAAATCTCTCGTTTGATAAGTTAAGAGAGAAAAACAGTGAAAAGCGCGCGGACGGGGATAGCGTTACGGCGTTTGAAGAGGTGGAAGAATTTCTTTCGGACACACGCGACCTGACCGAGGAACTCGAAAGAAAAGAATTTCTCAAGCTGCTGAATGATTTTCTCTCTTCACTTTCTCCGCGTGAGTGCAATATTTTTATAAGGCGTTATTTCTATATGGCGTCTACTGCCGATATTGCCGAAATGTACAAGCTGAAGGAAAGCAACGTGCTCGTGATCTTGTCACGCACACGAAAGAAGCTCCGCGAAACACTTGAGAAGGAGGGCTATATAATATGAAAAAAGAAGAGTTTTTTAACATTATGAATGATATAGATGACGATCTGCTTGCACGAGAAGACCGCGCATCGGCAAACGTGAAAAAGCTGCTTGCGCGTAAGATGACCGTGCTTGTGGCGGCTGTGCTTTTGATCGCGGTGTGCTTGTCGGTCGTTGTGCCTATGGTTGATAAAATAAAAAAGCGTCCTGACGATCAAGAAAGCGAAGCACCGAAGCTTCCTGATAATACTGTACCTGAGCAAGAGTTTATTGAGCTTACGCCCGAGTTGATTGAAAAGATGTTAGGCTCAAATTATGCCCAAGAAGGAATTACAAGCAAATATACGAAATTTTCCACCGATAAGGTATTGCAAGGGGCAGATATTCCGTATGTAAATCTTGCACCGGTATATAAGAGAAAATCTCCTGAATATGACAAAAAAGAGTTTCTTGAATTTATAAATAGGAATATATCACGCACCGGAAAGCTTGTTAATATAGATATCTCCGGCACGGTCAAGATCGATGATATAGAAGAACGCAGAGATGACTATAGATATCATCCTGATTTTGATGTATCCCGAAAAGGATATGTGGATTTCTATATGGCAAGAAATGAAATGATAGCCAAGGCTTATGATGGAATTATGGGCGATGCCAGAATGTGCATAGGCGGCAAGTATGTTTCCGTTTTGACAACAGACAGCGATGAAATAATAAAAGAAAAAATCGCAAACGCTCAAAAGTATTTGAGTGACTTCTATGGTAAATCCTATTCTGAAGTATATATATATTGGGCGTATTTTGACGGAAGAGCCGAATTTGCCGATATATATCTGTATAACAGTGATGATTTTACGCAAATAGATAATATGCCTGTTAATTCGTGCCTGTCCGAGTATATCAAACTGCGTTTGTATATAGATAGAGGGCATGGACAACCGTATCATTGGGGTGGAAGTGACACGGAGGCTTTTTTGATATCGGTAGAATACGTTGAAGCTATAACCGATGTGAAAAATTATTATCGATATTGCGGTGATCACAAGCTTATAGACCTTAAAAAAGCCGAAGAGATGCTTGAAAAGGGTTATGTTTTCGGATTTCACGCTTGCCCGCTGTGTGCGCAAATGCAAATAGGTGTTGATTTTACAAATTATGATGCGGTACGCATGGAATATGTTATCGGCAACAACGGAATAATTGCACCTTTTTACGTTTTTTATGAAAATATTGATAAGATTGCCTATTCGGAATACGGTGATCATATCTACGCTAAAACGTACGTATGCGCACTCGATATAGACGGAATCGATGAATATTTTGAAAAACAAGCTCAATATCACAATCAATCGCAGGAAGCAGAAGAAATTCGGGTTATTCATAATATCAAGAAAAGTGAAACCGAAGAAAATTGCTATTACGGATACGACTATGCCAAAAATATGTTCAAAATATATTATGACGGTGATGTTTCTGTAGTAGAAGGCAAATCTTATTTTGTAGGTATTGTACATTTCCGTAATCTCGATTATCCCGATGGTGTTCAAAGTGAAAACGATCCCGTTTGTGAAGTAAAGTCCAGATATATTGCACTTTACGAGCCGGATTGATTAGAAAATATTAAAACAAAATCTCCGCAGAGAATTTTATCTCTGCGGAGATTGTTTTTGAGTGTTGCTTGTTGGGAATCCGGGTCGGCGTTCTATGCGACACGCCTCAGACGGTACGCACCGAACAAACGGGAGGAGCAAGCCTCTCCCCTACCACGGACGATTTAATTTCATTCGAAGTGTGAAGTTTTTTGTTTTAGCTCTGCTAAAACAAAAAACTGTTAATCAACGGCTCCGCCGTTGATTTTTTCTCTAGACGGTTTTGCCGACAGCTCTCCCTTAGGGAGAGCCTTTAATAAGAATAAATTTCATTCGAAGGGTGCAGTTTGCGGTTTTCGCGTCAGCGAAAAATCGGACGGCTGTCCGATAGCGAAACTGTAAATCAACGGCAAAGGCGTTGATTTAACTTCATCCGAAGTGTGAAGTTTTTTGTTTTAGCCCTGCTAAAACAAAAAACTGTTAATCAACGGCTCCGCCGTTGATTTTTACATATATCCGCGGCGAACGTCAAATACGTGGTCGATAGTGCGCAGACGCGCCATAATAGACTGGAAATGATCGATGTTCTTGCATCCGACAACGAGATTTACGGTAATGTCGTTGTCACGGCTGTGCGTGTTGATCTGATAGAGCATTACGCGCATTTCGGCGATAACCGAGGTGATGTTGGCAATAAGCTGAATGTCATTTTCGGCAAAGACCTGAATAAAGGATTCGTAAAGTCCCTCGGTCTTCTTGTCTTCGGGTGCTTCTTCCCAGAAAATGCTGATAAATCTGTCTGCCTTTTCGGGCTTGTTGAATCCGGAAATGACGTTGGGACAGTCGCGCTTGTGAACGGAAACGCCCGAGCCGCGCGTGATGAAGCCGACGATCTTGTCTCCCGGAAGAGGATTGCAGCATTTTGCAAATTTGACCTCACAGCCATCAAGCCCGTCGACGATGACTCCGCTCGTGTTTGTTCTGCGCTTGACGGCTACAGTCTTGACCTCGGGCATAACGACGGCAGCGGAGGGCGCTACTACCGGCTCTATAGGCTTTACAAGCTTGTCAAACTCGTCCTTGAGCTTAGTGAGTATTTTGCTGATGTTGAGTCCGCCGTATCCGATGGTGTTGAGAAGATCGTCGACCGTCTGTATTCCCATACGGGAGGCAATCTTAGTGAGTATCTCGTCACGCTGAGCGGCGGTGTAAGGACGGCCGAATTTCTTGAGCTCGCGGTCGACCTCGGCGCGTCCGACCATAATATTTTCGGGACGCTTTTCCTTTTTGAACCATTGACGGATCTTGTTGCGCGCTTCGCCCGTCTTTACGATGTTGAGCCAGTTTCTTCTCGGTCCCTTGGAGGACGAGGAGGTCAGTATCTCGACAATATCACCGTTGGAGGGACTTTTGTCTATCTGCGTGATGGCGCCGTTTACCTTGGCACCGACCATGCTGTTGCCGACACCCGAGTGGATAGCATAGGCGAAGTCGATGAGAGTCGCTCCCTGCGGAAGGGCAACAACGTCACCCTTGGGAGTGAAGACGAATACCTCGTCGTGGAAAATATCGACCTTGAGCGCGTGCAGGAATTCGTCGGGGTCGTTAGTGTTGTTCTCGGTTTCGATGAGCTTGGCAATCCATTCGAGCTTTGCGTCGATCTCTTCGGTGCTTCTCTTGTCGCCCGACTTGTATTTCCAATGGGCGGCAACACCGTATTCGGCGATCTGATGCATCTTGCGCGTTCTTATCTGAACCTCAAAGGGGATACCGTCACGTCCGATAACTGTTGTGTGAAGGGACTGATACATATTCGGCTTTGGAGTCGAGATGTAGTCCTTGAATCTGCCGGGCACGGATTTGTAAGCATCGTGGATAAGTCCGAGGACGGTATAGCATTCAAGCTCGGTCTCGGTTATTATTCGAACGGCGTAAAAGTCGTATATTTCGTCAAAGCTCTTGTTCTGATTGAACATTTTGCGGTAGATACTGTAAACGCTCTTTACACGTCCCTCAAGCGAATAATCTATGTGATATTCGTCGAGCTTTTCGGAGAGCATTTCCTTGGTACGCGAAATGAAATCTCTGTTCTGACCGTATTTTTCGTCGATGTCCGCCTTGACCTCGGCGTATCCTATGGGGTCGAGGAAGGAGAGCGACAAGTTTTCAAGCTCCTGCTTGATCCTCTGCATACCGAGTCGGTGAGCGAGAGGCGCGTATACCTGCATGGTCTCGTGCGCAACGTTGCGGCGCTTCTGATCGCGTCTGACGCCGAGAGTACGCATATTGTGAAGTCGGTCGCAGAGCTTTATGAATATTACTCTGATATCCTTGGACATGGCGAGGAACATTTTACGGAGGTTTTCCATATGCTCCTCTTCCTTGTCGTCGAAGGGGATTTTTACGAGCTTTGTAAGACCGTCAACGAGCATTTCGATGGTCGGCCCGAATTCTTTTCTGATGGTTTCAAGAGATACGGAGCAGTCCTCGACAGTATCGTGAAGAAGTGCCGCGCAGATAGAATCGGTGTCAAGACCGAGCGAGTAAACTATCTCGGCAACGGCGACCGGATGAATGATGTATGGCTCTCCGCTTACACGGTACTGACCGGAGTGGAGCTTTTCCGCGAAAATATAGGCTTTTTCTATCTTGGGAATATCATATTTGGTGGGATTTTCATTCAGAAGCGTTTTGAGTCGGTTGAAATTCGCACCCGACTGCTCCATTGTGTTGAAATTATTATCCATTACACGGATTCTCCTTTCAAAATGAAATTTGTCTGAAGTAGCTTGTCACTGCTTTTCGGCAAGTGAGCGTATCTTAACGTAAAGCGGAGATTTTTCTATATCTATCTTGTTTTTAACGTAATTTACTCCGAAATGGAAGTTTTCGTCACATTCGGATGAATAGGAGATGGTGATAAGCCCGGTCTCCTTCAGTACGTCGAGTATTATGCGGAGCTTGCAGTAGCTGAGTCTTCCGCCCGACGCGTTCATTATTTCGCGCATACCGAGACAGTCGTCGCGGTATTGACCGGGACGGCGCTTCAGATAGAGATATACCTGAGCAAATTCCTCTCTCGACGGGAGGATATCGTCATCCGAGCGTGAGTAGGTCGCGCCCGACATAACGCTGAAATATTTCTTCCTGCTTTCATCGGATATTTCATATTCTCCGGGAAGGCTTTGCCTTTTTACGTCCTTGACGATCATCTGGACGTCAGTGACTCCTCTGAATTCGTTTATTCCCATCGTGAAGGCTATGTCGATTTTGTCGCCCTTGTATATGGGAAGGGAAGCGCGAGAATGTCCGAAATAGAGAGCTGTGAGCTGAATGCCGTCACGCTCGAGAATAAGCTTCGTGTGCTTTTCTGCGAGAGAAACGAGGTCTCTGACTACAAGTGAGTCCATAAAGAATACGGGACCGGGGTTTGCGACTCCGTAAGGCTCGAGCAGGAGAAGCTCCTGCGCCTCTTCGAGATTTACCTCCTCGGGCGAAACGTACGCGTCTGCCTCGATGACCACAGAGGTCGATTTTTCGCTTACGTTGTTTCGTACGAATTCATTTATTCTCTCTTTAAAGGCGTCAAAATGTTCTCTGTCCACGGTAAGACCCGCGGCAAGCTCGTGTCCGCCGTATTTGAGAAGCAGGTCGCTGCAGTAGGTGAGAGCCTCTACGAGGTTTACCCCCTTGACGCTTCGTCCCGACCCCTTTCCTACGTTGTTTTCGTCGAAGGAGATAAGTATCGAGGGCATTGCAAATCGCTCGGTTATTCGTGAGGCAACTATACCGATAACTCCGTGATGCCAGTTTTCCTCGGCAAGCACGATAACTCGGTCGTTTTCAAAATCGAAGCTGCTTTTTATTTTTTCGGCAGCCTCGTCTATTATGCGGTTTTCCTCCGCTTGACGCCTTCTGTTTATCTCGCAAAGCTCCTCTGCCATATAATCGGCTTCGGTCTCGGAGCGTCCCAAAAAGAGCTTTACAGCCTTTTCGGCACTCTCGATACGGCCGGCGGCGTTGATACGCGGAGCTATCGTGAAGCTTACTGTCGACGAGGTTATTTTCTGTCCCGCCTTGCTCTTTTTGTCATTTTGATTTGATGCCGCCTTGAGAAGGGAGGCGATTCCTGTTCTCGGCGAAGAATTGAGCATTTCAAGTCCCTGCGCGACAAGAAGTCTGTTTTCGTCGATAAGGGGCATTACGTCGGCTACCGTGCCGATAGCAACGAGGTCTATGTATTTTTTTACCTTGTCCGAGTTTCCGACGAGTCTTTTTTCTATGGCGCAGAGCAGCTTATATACGACACCGACTCCTGCAAGCTCGCAAAAGGGATAACTGCTGTCGGCGCGTCTCGGGTTTACTACCGCAACAGCCTTCGGAAGCTCTGCAAGACATTCGTGGTGGTCGGTAATTACAGAATCTATTCCGAGAGAGGTTGCAAATTCAACCTCGTTTATGGCGGTGACACCGGTATCAACGGTTATCATAAGCGTTATGTTCTTTTCGGCAAACTGCTTTATGGCATCGTTGTTTACGCCATAGCCCTCCGTGCTTCTGCTCGGAATATAATATTCGGGTGAAAGACCGAGCTCACGGAGATACATATAAAGTATACTTACGGAGGTTACACCGTCAACGTCGTAGTCGCCGTATATTATCGTTTTTTCCTTGTTTTCTACAGCTTTGAGTATTCTTGAAACCGCTTTTTCCATATCGGGCATCAGAAACGGGTCGTAATAGCTTCCTGACATCGCGGATATGAACGCTCTTGCCTTGTCGGGGGTGTCCTGACCGCGGTTGTAGATAAGAAGCGCAGTAAGCGGAGATATTCCGAGCTCTTCGGCAAGAGATATTATTTCAGCGTCACTTGTCTTTTTGTCAGAACGAAGCTCCCACTTTTTTTCTGTAGATCTTATTGTTTCTTTTCTTTCGTTTGTGTTTGACATTTATCCTCCATGAGTTGTACGGCGGGAATCCTTGTGACTACTAAAAGACGCCCATACCGAATTTACAGGCGTCTTCTTAGAGTGATTTTTGTTAATTTGCCGAGGGCATTACCTGCGGTGCAAGGCCGATGCCTGCATTACCGTTTTCGGGATCCTGATCCCCGGTAGAGCCGTCTGCAGGTATATCTGTGTCTATCGGAGTGCTTATTTCGGGTGCCTTTCCGACAGTTACCTTGTAGTCCATACTAAGTATGTAGACGTAGTCTCTGAGGTTTTCGGAGACTGTGAGCACGAGGGGAAGCTCTTCGCCCTCCTTTGCGGAAGCCGCGTTGACAGATGCTATAATGTCGGAAGGAGTAACGTAAGAAAGCATATCCTTGTCAGCCGCGCTCGAGAGACGTATCTTGATGTCTACAGATTCGAGTGCTACCTTGGAATCGGACGAATATACTACGATGTTCTCGGGAAGAAGGGTTATAGTTTCCTCTTTGATACCGGAGACCTTTATGCTGACCTCTGCACTTGTTATATCCTTGCCGTCTGCGGTGGTCATTTTTTCGATTCCGTTATACGTGGGAATGCTTGCCGTAAATACGCGGTCGGTAAGCTCCTTGGTCTCGTCTATAGTTGCAACAGTTAAGGACGAAATGTTCTTTATAGTGTCGGGAGAGCCGATTATTACGACCTCCGCAGGAACGATAGTGATGTTTTCGCTGTCAAAATATCCGTACTTGCAGTTTGCCGTAAGCGGTACGGTCTTTTTCATATAGACCGAAAGGGTTACTGTAAGAATGTCCGAGTTTATCGTGATGTGCAGATTGGGACTCTGTATCTCGTCACCGTATTTGTCGAGAAGGACGACTTCTGCGGCGACAGTCATTTTGTCGGAGGCGTTTCCGATGCTTGCCGTTCTTATCTTGACCTTATCAACGGTATCTATCTCAAGTGTAGGTCCGTCTACCGTGACTCTTGTTGCGCTTATTGTCGGTGTGCCGAAATAGCATCCCGAATCAAGACTCCATCCGACAAGCTCAAGAGAATCGGAGGTTATCGGATAGCTCTTCTCACTTGGGCTGTCTACCTTTACGATGACGGTTTCGACAGTCTGCGAGGTGAGAGTGGTATTGTCGGGCGTGGTTATCATAACCGAAAGCTTGTATTCTCCCGGCTTTGTGATCGATTCAAGCGAAATGTTCGCCGATATATCCGAAACGCTTACGTTTTTCAGATCGCGCGGGCTACCCATTATCGTTACGTTTACAGTATCTATGCTGATGGACTGTACGACGAGATTGTACGGCTTTATGGGCGCGCTGTCATATTTTATTGATATAAGATCGTACGACTGCTCGATGGCGGTATCATTCGCACCTGCGGCGTACAGCCATAGGATGAAAGCGAGAATAAAGGAAACGCACCAAAGTATAAGACGCTTGTTTTTCTTGTTTTTGTTTGATTTTATCGGTAATTTCAAGTCTGCACCTCCGAAAGCGGGATCTTTCGTTGTTCGGATCTTATTTGTTCTTCAGAGATCTTTTCGATCTGTTTTTGGACGTATCGTCCGCGAGTGAATGTATGAGCACTCTGTTGAGCTCGTTTTTAAGTGAAGCGTAATCGTATCCGCGCTTTAGTCTGCCTTCGAGGGCGGTCGAGATAATACCTGTCTCCTCGCTTACGATTATAACGAGAGCGTCGCTGTTTTCACTTATGCCGAGAGCGGCGCGGTGTCTCGTTCCGAGATCCTTTACTATGTCGTCGCGGTGAGAGAGAGGAAGGAAGCATCCTGCAGCATAAAGACGTCCCTCTCTTATAATAGCAGCACCGTCGTGGAGAGGCGCACCCTTGAAGAATATGTTTCTGATGGCGTAATCGGAAAGCTCTGCGTCTATTACCGTTCCGCTTTTTATATATTCTCCGAGCTTGGTCGAACGCTCGATGACGATGAGAGCACCCGTTTTGTCGCTTGACATTTTTAGTGCGGCGTCACATATTTCCTTGATCGCTTCGGTGATTATAGTCTGATTTTTAGCGTCGGTGAAGCTTTTTATTCCCTTCATAGGCTCTCCGCCCACCTTTTCGAGCGCCGATCTGAGCTCGGGCTGAAAGACGATAAAGAGAGCGATGATTCCGAACTGGAAAAGATTTTCGAGAAGGAAGGAAACTGCGGTCAGATTGAAGAGATTACACAAAAACTGAAATGCCACGAGCATTCCGACACCTGCGGCAAGCTTTCCCGCTCTTCTCTCGCGCAAAAAATCTATTGCGACGTAAAGAAGCAGGGCAACTATGGCAATGTCGAAGAAATCCTTTATCTCCATTGCTTTTATTATCTGTAAATATGAGTTGAAAAATTCTTTCATATCGGTTCTCCGAAGCTTATTACGCGTTGTTTGTTAGTTTGTGGTCTTATCTTGGGAAGATTATCGGTGAATACGCACATTCACCGAGACCCTTCAGCATCTTTTTCGATAAGGAAAAGCGGGTCCTTTTTTTGACATCGTCTATCTGCTGATTATACAGAATGAGTGCGGGAGCGAGATTCTTTTCGTATTCCTCAAGCTCCTTGATCAGGTTGTTAAGCGATACAGAGCGCTCCGAGGTCAGCTTTTCGCTTGCCATGGCCTTTTCGAGCAGGATAGATACTTCGAGGTCTATCTGAATATTAAGCTCGAAGATCTCCTGCATATCGCGGCTGTCGCTGAGCGGAAATTTCTGCTTTTCGACAGAAGAATCGTTGTCAAAGAAGAATATAAGAGCGTACAGACGCTCGTATACGTCGATATGCTTGCGGGTGAGATCTGTTATCTCACCGGCGGACGCATCTATACATTTGAGCAGGAGACGGTAGCCTTCACGCCTTGAAAAAACAACTATAGCGATACATCCGGCGGCAAGAAGCAGGGATGGAATGATCAGTGTCCACGGCATATTTTACGTCTCCTTATATTTTGGCATTCTTTTATAGATAATATTATATAATATTATATTCCGCGTGTCAACAGAATTTTAAAAAAATATTTATTAAAATCTGCCGACTTCACCGCACTTTTTCGGGCAAAAAGACAGATGATCGCGCCGTGAAACGGACTATAAATAAAAATCGATTGAAATTTGCAAAAAAGATAAAAAAATCGAAAAAAACTCTTGACAAATCGCTTAAAATGTGGTAAACTCGTTGTACCTCTGCGGAGAGGGCTTTGCTTTTTGCGCATAAAATCATGCGTTAGGCGTTTCCGGGACGCACGCGCGAAGTCCTATAGGCTTCGTTTGAGGGAGGTAAAATCTATGAACTCGGCATGCAGATATCCTTTGCGGAGCGCCGACAAGGATCACGGCGCAGTGAGTTCAAAATTAATTGGGAGGTGCCGACTTGAGAGTAAAAATCACATTGGTATGCAGTGAATGCAAGCAGAGAAACTACAATACTATGAAGAACAAGAAGAATGACCCGGACAGACTCGAAATGAACAAGTATTGCCGCTTCTGCAGAAAGCACACTTTGCATAAGGAATCTAAGTAGGAGGTTGTCATGGCAGAAAAGAATAAAGAAACCGTAACCACCGAAAAGGAAAAGAAGGCAGCCGCTGCCAAGAGCGAAAAAGAGCTCAGAAAAGCGGAAAAGGCTAAGGCAAAGGCCGAAAAGAAGGCTAAGAAGGCAAATTCGGCAGGATTCCTTCGCAGCGTTATTGCTGAGCGCAAGAAGATCACTTGGTACGCAGGCAAGCAGAGCGTAAGCTCTACCTTTGCAGTACTCGTAACTATGGTCGTTATTGCTGCTATTATCGGCGGAGTTGACTGGGTTCTCGGACAGGGAATAAATCTTCTTTCCAGAATTCCCGAGCTCTTCTAAGAAAAGATCGCCGGTATAAAACTTTAAAAAGCATCCGTGCAGACCGACGCTGCATCGGACAGATACTTTTGGCACGAGCAGTGCACTGAATTTCGTCGGAGAAAAGGGTAAGTGAATCATACATTATGGCAGACAGCGGATATATTGATGAACTCAATGAGATGAGATGGTATGTTATCCACACATATTCGGGTTATGAGAACAAGGTAAAGAGTAATCTCGAAAAGATAGTCGAAAACCGCGGACTTCAGGAAATGATAACGGATATCTGTATTCCTGTTGAAAAGGTGATCGAAAACGACGGTGAGACGACCAAAGAAGTCGAAGTAAAGATATATCCTTGCTACGTACTGGTAAAGATGATTATGACAGACCTTACTTGGCACGTCGTACGTAACATAAACGGTGTCACAGGATTCGTCGGTCCCGGATCGAAGCCGGTTCCGCTTTCGAATGAAGAAGTTGCTTCAATGGGAATTGAAGTATCCGAGACTGTAAACGTCGGCTTCGTTAAGGAGCTTCCTTATAACGTTGGAGACAGCGTAAAGGTAACGGCAGGATCGTTCAGCGGATTCATCGGAACGGTAAGCTCGATATCTGACGATAAGGCACGCGCTATGGTTATGCTTAATATGTTCGGACGTGAAACGGCAGCAGAAATAGATGCCGAGTCTCTTGAGCTTTTGACATTTTGATCTAAAAAAACAAAACAATATTTTTTGGCGCAGTGTCGGACAGAAGTCCGTGGCGCAAAATGTGGGAGGAAGAAAATTTTTTCTTAATTCTTCCGTCGTATAACCACATCGGAGGTGTTATTACTATGGCAAAGAAAATAGCAGGTTACATCAAACTTCAGCTTCCCGCCGGCAAGGCAATGCCCGGTCCGCCCGTTGGACCCGCACTCGGTCAGTACAGTGTTTCTATTCCTAACTTCACAAAGGAATTCAACGAGCGCACAAAGGCACAGGCAGGTCTCGTTATCCCTGTAGTTATTACAGTATATGCAGACCGTACCTTCACATTCATCACAAAGACTCCGCCCGCAGCAGTTCTTATCAAGAAGGCTGTAGGTCTTGAATCGGGATCTGGCGTTCCCAACAAGACAAAGGTTGGCAACATTACCAAGGCACAGCTCAGAGAGATCGCAGAGCTCAAGATGCCCGACCTTAACGCGGCATCCGTAGAAGCTGCTATGAGCATGATAGCAGGAACAGCGCGCAGCATGGGCGTTGTAGTTGTTGACTGAGAAGGAGGAAATATACGATGGCTATAAAAGGTAAAAAGTATCAGGACAGCTCTAAGCTGTACGAAAAGTCTAAGCTTTACGATAAGGCAGACGCTATTGAACTCGTTTGTCAGACAGCTAAGGCTAAGTTTGATGAAACAATAGAAGTTCACGTTCGTCTCGGCGTTGACTCCCGTCACGCTGACCAGCAGGTAAGAGGCGCTGTTGTTCTTCCTCACGGAACAGGTAAGACAGTTCGCGTTCTCGCACTCGTTAAGCCTGAAATGGAAGAAACAGCAAAGGCAGCAGGCGCTGACTACGTTGGTTCTGACGAATATATTGAAAAGATCCAGAAGGAAAACTGGTTCGATTTCGATATCATTATCACAACTCCCAACATGATGGGTGCTATCGGTCGTCTCGGTCGTGTGCTCGGTCCTAAGGGCCTTATGCCTAACCCCAAGTCCGGTACAGTTACAATGGATATCGCACGTGCAGTAAACGATGCTAAGGCAGGTAAGATCGAATACCGTCTTGACAAAACAAACATCATTCACTGTCCTATCGGAAAGGCTTCCTTCGGAGCAGAAAAGCTTAATGAAAACTTCGATACTCTTATCGGAGCGATCATCAAGGCTAAACCCGCAGCAGCTAAGGGTCAGTATATCAAGAGCTGTGTTCTTGCATCTACAATGGGCCCCGGCGTAAAGGTTAACTATTCCAAGCTCGGTTGATTTAATTAAGTTGAAAGGGAGTTACATTTTTGTAACTCCCTTATGCTTATTATCGGATAACGTCGGATAATAGGCGGTAATTTTGCTGAAAGGTAAGAATTTAGTAATGCCCAAAAACAAAAAAGAGATAATGGACGTGCAAAAAAGCGAGATCGAAAAGAAGCAGATGAAGAAGCTGAAGATTCTTGACGGTATGACCGCTTATATAATCTCTCTGGCTGTCTTTGCGCTCGCCTATGCGTGGGCGACCGATGTTATAGGCGTATGGGCGCTCTATATAGCGGCTGCGATATCGCTCGGTTGCGTAGTAATTCTTACGAAAATGACGGGACTTAAGCTTTCCTCGGTGTTTAAATTTTCTTCTCCGAAAAAGCTTGATACGGTAGGATGTGCGCTTACGCTTGCGGCGGCTTTTATGCTTTCGATGCCGCTGATACTTTTTTCGCATCTCATAGCGCCCAGTCTTGCGGTAACTTCGTTTAATATATACTCGGTGGTGAGCGAAAAGGGCGGCACTTTTATCGTTATTTTGCTCGTGATACTGCTCGCAGTATGTGAAAATCTCCTTTTCGACGGATATATCTACTCGCGCTTCAAGGGGATAAAAAATATGATATTGAGAGCGGCGGTGACATCTGCTATGGCGGCACTGCTTAGACTCGACCTCTATGCCGTAACAACGGTATTTATTATGTCGGTGGCTTCTTTTGCACTCAGAAAAGCTACGGACAGCCTCTCTCTTTCACTTATAATAAGACTTTTCGAGGTCTCCTTCGTTATGGCGATGACAAATGTTTCAGCGACCTCGTCAGAGCTGCTCGGCGATTCGATGGGCGCCGTACAGGTCACGGGACTTGCGATAATATTCGTTGGAATAGCGATTCCCGCTATCGCCGGAGCTCTCGGAGTGTTCGGAAAGCTGAAAAATAACGGAAAGGTAATCGGATTTCTCTCGGGCGTGATCTCGATACTTATGATCGCACTCGGATGCGGCATATCCTCGCTTTAAATTTGAAAATTCCTCCGAAACTCGGGATAATATACAGATAACTACACTTTTTTGCGAAAGGTACGGTAAAAATATATGGAATATATCATAAACGGCTACGAGCCCAAAAGACTTTTTGAAATTTTTGAAGAAATAAGCGCAATTCCGCGCGGATCGGGTAACGAAAAGGGAATTGCCGATTATATTTGCGCGTACGCAGAAAAGCTCGGACTTTTCTGTGTCCGCGATGACGTGAACAACGTTTTCGTGCGCAGAAATGCAGGAAAAGGCTATGAAAATGCACCCGCAGTCCTTCTGCAGGGTCATACCGATATGGTCTGCGAGAAAAACGCGGCGACAGTTCACGATTTCACAAAGGATCCGCTGAAGCTTCGCGTAGAAAACGGATTTCTCTCGGCAGACGGCACGACTCTCGGTGCGGACGACGGAGTTGCAGTTGCTATGATGCTTGCTCTTCTCGAGCTTGACGAGGATATGCCTATGCTCGAATGTCTTTTCACGGTCAGCGAGGAGACCTCTCTTCTCGGCGCGGAAGCATTTGACTATTCTGTTGTCAGCGCAAGAAGAATGATAAATATGGACTCGGAGGGCGAGGGAATCGCGGTCGTTTCCTCTGCAGGCGGAGCGGATGCTTGCTTCACTCTTGCAACAGACCGCGTAAGCTGCCCCGAGCGTCCGGTCAAGATAACGGTTACCGGACTCGCAGGCGGACATTCGGGCACGGATATTTCGACCTGCAGAATGAACGCTAACCGCGTAATGGGCAGAATACTTGCCCGCATTTACGAAGGCACTCCCTTTAATCTCGTTTCGATAAAGGGCGGAAATATGAAGAACGCTATCGCGCGCGAGTGCACCGCCGAAATCGTCGTGCTCGATAAGAACGCGCTTGAGGGCGAGCTCGAGATTATCCGCAAGGAGCTTACCGACGAGGTCTGCGCCGAGGACAGCGGAATAAAGATATTCCTTGATAAAGGCAAGGCGTGCGACAAGATGCTCACCTACAAGGATACTTCTACGATTATAAATCTTCTCACGCTCGCACCAAGCGGTGTATACGCGATGTCCCCCGATTTCGAAGGACTCGTTCGCACCTCCTGCAACTGCGGTGTCGTTGAGGGTGACGAAAATGCGATCAAGGTCTGGGTAAAGACAAGATCGTCCTGCAATTCTGAGCACGAGGTCCTTCTCAGAGTGCTGAAGCGTCTCGGCAAGGCGCTCGGCGTAAGCTGTGAGATAAGCGGAATTTATGAATCCTGGGATTTCTGCAAGGATTCGGAGATCGCGGATCAGTTTGTCAAAGCCTTCAAGGAGCTTTTCCCCGATTCGGGCATCGAGCCCAAGACTGCCGCTATCCACGCAGGACTTGAATGCGGTACTATCATCTCCCGTCTCGGCGGCTGTGACACCATCGCCATCGGACCTAACGTATACGACATCCATTCACCCGACGAGCGTCTCGACCTCGCCAGCCTCGAACGCTTCTGGAAGCTCGTTCTGAAGCTTATCAGGGGGTAACGCTCAGGGCTCTGCCCTAAGGACCCGCCAAAGGCTCTGCCTTTGGAATCCGCCAAGAAACTTTTTGAAAAAAGTTTCTTGGATCTTCAAAAACTTTACTAAAAAAGAAATAAATAAAAGATATTTCAATTTTCTGTGTGTTACTACAGCACAAAATCTTATTAAAAACAAATCCATTTCAGAAAAGTTTTTAGGGAGGTTTGGAACCCCTTTTTACAAAAAGGGATTCCAAAAGAAAAAAATATGCAAATAATACTTGTAGGCGGAGGCACGGTGGGAGTCTCGCTGGTAGAACAGCTCCAGAATGAAGGGCACGATATTACGGTAATAGATACCGACGCCTGCGTTATAGAGCAGATAAGTAATACATACGACGTTATGGGCTGTGTCGGAAACGGAGCGACCTTTGACGTGCTTCGATCGGTAGGTATAGAAAACTGCGACCTTCTGATAGCGACAGCAGATTCCGACGAGCTCAATCTTCTGTGCTGCCTTGCGGCACATAAGCTGGGCGCAAAGAATACGATTGCAAGAGTCAGAAATCCCGAATATGCAGGACAGCTTTACGAGCTGAAAAACGATTTCGGACTTTCGATGACGATAAATCCCGAGCGCGCGACAGCGGCAGAAATAGCACGTGTGCTTAGATTCCCGTCGGCCACGGGAGTGGAAATATTCGCACGTGGAAGCGCGGAGCTCGTTTCGTGCAGAGTGCCCGCATACAATATTCTCGTAGGAAAGCACCTCAGTGAGCTCTCTGCGAAGCTTGGCATTACAGTTCTTATATGCGCGGTAGAGAGAGGCGGAGAGGTCTTTATTCCGGGCGGTAATTTCGTTATAAACGCAGGCGACAACCTCTATATCACGGGCTCGCCGAAAGACGTGGCGAAGGCTTTTAAGAAGGCAGGACTCTATTCCAACCCGGTAAAGAGCGTTATGATAACGGGCGCCGGCACGATAACACACTATCTTGCTGAGGAGCTTGGCGGATATAATATCGATATAAAGATCATAGAAAAGGACAAACAGCGCGCGGAGGCTATGGCAAAGACGCTTCCGAAGGCAGTAGTGCTTCACGGAGATGCCTCTGACCATGAGCTGCTTTCCGAGGAGGGTATCGATAAGACAGACGCTTTCGTGGCTCTTACCGGACTTGACGAGGGAAATATTCTTTCGGCACTTTACGCAGAGAGAAGGGACGTACACAAGGTCATAGTCAAGGTTACGAGCGACAATCTTTTCTCTATGTTCAAGGGAAAGGAGCTCGAAACGATCGTTTCTCCCAAGCTTGTTACAATAAATGAAATACTCAGATACGTGCGTGCGCTTGACGCAAGTGACTCGGACGGAAGTATGCTTTCCCTCTATAAAATAGTAGGCGGAAAGGTCGAGGTGCTTGAGTTTGAGGCTGACGAGGATATGGAAGAAGTGGTAAATACGCCGCTCAGCGTGCTGAAGCTAAAGCCGAACGTGCTGATAGCCTGCATTGTAAGAGAGGGTAAGGCACTTGCTCCGAAGGGTTCTGACTGCATAATGCCGGGGGACAGCGTCCTTGTCGCTACGGCAAATCAGAGGCTTATGAACCTCGTTGATATACTTGCCGAATAAATTTGAAATAAAAGAGAAATGATATGAACAGAAAAATGATAGCGTATCTCCTGGGACGTGTTTTTCTTGCCGAGTTTGTGCTTATGATCCCATCCTTGCTCATAGGCTTTGGATATGGCGAAAGGGAAGCATTTTCCTTTGTGATACCAATGGTAATACTTTTGATTGCAGGCTTGATATTTGGTCTGAAAAAGCCGCAGAATACGGTAATATACGCGCGCGAAGGATTCTTTCTCGTCGCGGCGGCGTGGATATTTATGGCTCTTATAGGAGCGCTTCCGTTCTGTATTTGCGGACACTTTGAGTCGGTGTGGGACTGTATTTTCGAAATAGTTTCGGGATTTACAACGACCGGAGCAACCGTGCTAAAGAATCCGGGTGCACTTCCGAAATGCATTCTTTTTTGGAGAAGCTTTTCACACTGGGTCGGAGGAATGGGAGTTCTCGTGTTCGTGCTTGCGATAATGCCGATGTCGGACTCACTGCATATAATGCGTGCAGAGGTGCCCGGTCCTGTTGTTGGCAAGCTCGTACCGAAAATACGTCAGACGGCAATAATTCTTTATGCGGTTTATGCCGTAATGACCGTTGTTCTCATAATACTGCTTTGTATAGGCAAAATGCCGCTGTTTGATTCGATTTGCCATGCTTTCGGAACAGCGGGAACAGGAGGCTTTTCGGTAAGGACAGAAGGTATCGCGTACTATAACAGCGCATATATTGATATAGTAATTTCAATTTTTATGCTTCTGTTTGGAATAAACTTTAACCTCTTTTATTTGATACTCATAAAAAAAGCAAAAGAGGCTTTCAAAAGTGAAGAATTAAGATGGTATATTACAATTGTTGCCGTAGCAACTCTTACCATAGCGGTAAATATTTTGAATCAATATGAAAATATAGCAACGGCACTAAGGTATGCTTTCTTCCAAGTTGCATCGATAATAACAACAACAGGATACGGAACTGCCGATTTCGTACTTTGGCCCGCATTTTCACAGAGCATTCTTGTTGTTCTTATGATAATCGGAGCGTGTGCAGGTTCTACGGGTGGCGGACTCAAGGTAAGCAGGCTCATCTTGCTGTTTAAAACTTTTGCACAGGAGATGAAGCATCTTCTGCATCCGAGAGCGGTAACCACCGTACGTCTTGAAAATGCGGCTGTTAATAATTCTATTGTGATAAATACGTTGGTCTATTTCTCTTTGTATATTTTTATAACTATAATATCCACCTTAATAATATCGCTCGACGGCTTTGATTTTACTACCAATATTACCGCAGAGATTGCTTGCTTTAACAACATTGGTCCCGGACTCGGAATGGTCGGACCTACGGGTAATTTCTCGGCATACTCACCACTTTCTAAGATGGTTCTGACTTTCAATATGCTTCTCGGACGTCTTGAGATATTCCCGATAATAGTGTTCTTCTCGCCCGGATCGTGGAAGAAAAACGCGAGATGATATTATCCTTTCCGGAACAAAGATAAACCCCGACAGATTTTTGAAAATCTGTCGGGGTAATTTCGTTTTAAAAATGCAAATTACTTTTTGTTGTCAACGTGTACGTCGAGCTGATTGAAGGGGATTTCGATTCCGTTTCTGTCGAATTCAGCCTTAACTGTTTCCATAATATCGAAATATACGTCCCAATAATCTGCGGCGTTTACCCAGCAACGGGAAACGAGGTCGATGGAGCTTGCACCGTGAGCTGTCATACGAACCATAGCACCGGGAGTTTCGAGAATCTTTTCGTGGTTCTCGAATATTGCAAGAACGATCTTCTGAGCGAGAGCAAAGTTTGCACCGTATCCGATGGAGAATGTGAAGTCCACACGGCGGATGTCTTTTCTGCTGTAGTTGATTACGTTAGAGTTTGCAAGAGCACCGTTGGGGAGAATAGCAGTCTTATTGTCGCCTGTTCTGATAGTGGTGTGAATAATGCTGATGTCTTCAACAGTACCTATAATTCCCTGAGTTTCGATGAATTCGTCAACCTTGAAGGGGCGGGTAAGGATGATAAGTATACCGCCTGCGAAGTTAGCGAGAGCGCCCTGTACAGCAAGACCGATACCTACACCTACAGCGGAGATGAGTGCAGCGATACCCGATGTCTCGATGCCGAGGTAACCGAGCATGCATATTACTACAAGTCCCTTGAGTCCGTAGTTGAAAAGTGCAACAAGGATCTTTGCGATTATCTTGTCTGTGCCCTTCTTTTCGAGGGAGTTTTTGATTTTTTTGCTGAGCTTAGAAATGATCCAGAAGCTGATAAATATAACGATAAGAGCGAAAAGGATCTTAAGACCTTCTGTAGTCAGCCAGTTGAGAAGTGAGGGAAGAAAATTATCCCATTCCATTTTTGAAAGCCTTCTTTCATAATAAATTTTGCTATATCAGTCAATTAAGCCCAATATGCACTATAAATAATTTAGCACAAAAATCAATCGTTGTCAATATAATTTTGTCAATGATTTGAAATATTCTCAAAATTTTACTGCGACGTGTTTTTTATTTTGCGTAAACCTTTGCGTTTTTATCTCCAAATATGTTTTCTATCTTTTCGTCTGCATTTTCGTCGAAAATGAGAATTTCGGGCTCTTTTTCTTCATTTGCGCCGTACTGACCGAGCATACCGCCGAGATTCTGAACGTAGGTGTTTTCATACATTTCGGGACAGCTTTCTTGCTTTTCGGCGACGAGATGAAGCATTCTGTAAGCCGCGCGGTCGAAAATATTGTGGTGTATTCTGAAAGCACTTGCCTTGTTTGTATAGCTCCAGCCCTTGATGTGCGCAGGAGTGTCCGTGTTGTGCCTTTGCTGTCCCCAGCCGTAGCCGGAAAGACGCAGGATATTTCCGCATATCGTGATGTTTTCCATATAGCTTTCGCTGTCGCCGTTATTCATTTCAAGGAAATATTCGATAGAGTAAACGCAGTTTTCAACGAGATTGTCCTTGTAGAGCACGTTCTTCATAATACGCTTCTTTCCAAACGTCGTTACCTGATGCGTCATACCTGCGTCGTAGCACTGATATATGTAGCAGTTTTCGACCGTGTAATCCTCACAGCTTCCGTATATCTCAACGCCGTTGCCGAATCGCGTGACCGTACCTCTGCCGCCCTGCGGATAGTTGGGGTCAGTGCCGAAATAATGCTGGATCGTACCGCCTATCCATCCGATCTCACAGTTTGTGACCTTGAGACCCTTCGTGAGCTTGCCGCCCGAAGCTATAGCGTGGTGCCCGATATATTTGAGGCAGAGATTGTCGATGTGAACGTTTTCGTTTGCTCCAACAGAGAACATTACGCGGCGCACTACCGCCTCAATAGAGTCAAATATCTCGCCGGGATTGCCCCTGTCACATCTCAGATAGAGATCGCCGAGGCTTTTGTCACACATTTTCGGAATGGGGAAGCTTTCGCCCTTTGACGGCTCTTCGGTGAGAAGCTCATCAAAATGCCAATAGATGTCGAGATCGCGTACCATTTCTTCCTTCATATCGAAAAGCTTGCTTTCGTCGTTTCTGCAGACAAAACGGCCTTTTATGTAGGAGGGAATAAGCTTTACCGAGTGATATTCGCCCTCGTTAAAGACGAGCGTGCCGGGATCGAGGATCTTTTCATTAAGCTTCCAGATGTGGTGCTCTTTGTCGTATTCGCTCCACAGCGTGCTCTCGGCGAGCGATCTGTCCCATCCGTAGAATTTCGGCTTTTCGCCGGAACCGAAGGCGGCGTAAGTAACACCCCTTTGTGCATAGACTCTTCCGCGGAAGAGGTCGCCTCTTTTGAAAAATACTCCGTCGCCCTCTTTAAGATCGGCACTTGATACCTTTTCGAGCGTTTTCCACGCGTTTTCGGGCGAGCGACCGTCGTTTTCGTCGCTTCCCGAGCTGCTTACGTAGTATTTCGTGCCATTTACCGTTATATTGTCGGCAGAAGAGAGGATCTCCTGCTTGCGCTTTTCGTAAAGCTTTTCCACCTCGCGTATTGCGGTGCTATTGTAAGTAACCATAGTAAAAACCTTTCACTTAAACTTTTATTTTCACGGATATATTATTTCAGCTTTCTCGGTGTGTCAATAAGTCCTGCGAGATAATCGAGCGAAATATTGTAGTATTTTGCCAATGTTACAAAATGATGCATTGGCATTTCACGCTTTCCGCTTTCATAAAGCTGATATTGCTGTCTTGTAATATTTAAAACAAGGGCAATATCTTCTTGCTTCTTGTCTGTGTCCTCTCTGGTATCTTTCAGTCGTTGATAAGTGTACATATGTTATCTCCAATTAAAAATATAAGTTCATAAAATTATTATAGCATTGCATTCAAAAAAATGCTTGACAAGCATTCAAATGAATGCTATAATAGCTTCGGGCACGTGAATGAATGCAAACAAAAGGAGAAATATGATGAAAGAAATACTTGAAAAATTATGGACCGAATACCTCGCAGAGGAATGTGCACAAATGGATACCGACGAAGAAAGAAAGCTTACCGAAAATACGGGGAGTCTGCACGAGAAAGTAAACGCTTTGCTTGGTAAAGAAGAGAGGGAGGCTCTTGAGAAATACGTTGATGCGATATATGATATGGAAGCTCTCTTTGTGAAAAAGGCGTTTTTCAAGGGATGCGAATTTACCCTTTCATTTTTGCTTGAGGCGGGGACTTTTGGGGATTAGAAAGTTCTTTTAAATAAATTCAGTTATAAATAAAAAAACAGAGCATATGAAAGGGTGTGCAAAATTAGCGAAAAATTGAAAAGCCTTCCCCAGTGGGGGAAGACGTGGCAAAATCGTCAAAGACGATTGACGGATGAGGTGTTCTAAACTCAAAGCAACTCCTCATCCACCGCTTCGCGGTCCCCCTTCTCCCGCAGGAGAAGGCTTTTTATATGCAGTAAATAAAGATTCATCCCGACAGATTTTCAAAGTCTGCCGAAAATTATGTGTCGCGGACCGTCGAGGTAGCGAAGCGGCGTCCACGGTAGTGAATGACAGCCTAAATGGCTGTCAGAGCCGTGGCGGGACCGAACCGAAGTGAGACCGCCGGTCCCTACAAATTGTAATCTTCCTTATGAGAAGGAGCCTAAGGGAGGATTTTTTATTACATATTTTATTCTGCAACGAATATATACGGATATATCTCCTGACCGCCGTCTATGAAATAGACCTCGGCATCGGGATATTTTTCTGCAAGATACTCTGTAAGCTGACTCTGCTCGGACTCGTTTGAATCCTCGCCGCAGAATACTGTCAGCATAAATTTTTCGGGAAGATCGAGCAGCATCGATGCGAGTGTGCAGGTCGCGCTCATCTTATCGGGATCGGACACAACTATCTCTTTATTTATAATTCCGATAGTATCACCGCTGTTTATATGCACGCCGTTCATATCTGCGTCGCGTATAGAGGGCGAAACGTATCCTGCTGTAACTCTCTGCATCGCCTCTTCCATTTCGGCGATAACAGCGTCAACGTCGGGATTATCGTAATTTGCCGCAGATATCGCCACGTAGCCCGTTCCGATATTTTTACTCGGAAGCACGTGTACCTTTGCCTTTTCGTAAAGATCTCCTGCCTGCTGTGCAGCCATAAAGATATTTCCGTTATTCGGGAAAACAAAGATATGCTCTGCCGAAATCTTTGCAAAGGCCTCAAGAAAATCGTTTGTCGACGGATTCTGTGTCTGTCCGCCGTGTACTATCACGTCAGTACCCAGCTCAAGGAAAAGATTTTCAACGCCCGGTCCGTTACTTACCGCAACCACCGCGTATCTCTTTGCGGGAGATGCGTTTTCTTCTTCCTTTACGGGAGCGCTCTGTGCGTCCGGAGCGTTTTCTCCGAGTTCTGTATGCTGTACTGACATATTTTCTATCTTTACGGTCAGAAATTCACCGTATTTACGGCAATATTCAAGCACCTTTTCGGGTGTGAAGGTATGAACGTGAAGCTTTACTATACTGTCTGTTTTAAAAGCAACGACAGAATCGCCGATGCTTACGAGGAATGCTCTGAGCGTGTCTATATCGAATGCATCGATATCTGTTTTTGAGTGCTGAAGCTGAAGAAGGAGTTCCGTGCAGTAGCCGTAGGTCATTTCGCTGTTTGCGTCAAATGCAAAGGTCGTAACTGCCGGCGCTTTTTTAATCTCATACGGAGTGCCGTCATCTGCTATCTCCTCACCGTTAAGAACTCTGTTAAATCCGTCCATTATGTAGAGAAGCCCTGCTCCGCCGCTATCTACAACGCCTGCTTCCTTCAGAACGGAGAGTATCTCCGGTGTACGGTCGAGAGAGGCGTGCATTTCCTTTACGAGATCGGCAAAAAGTGTACGTATCGTACTCTTAGGCGTGATCTGCGATACTGCATATTCTACCGCTTCTCTTGCTACTGTAAGTATCGTTCCCTCAGTAGGTGTCATTACCGAGGAATACGCCTGCTGAACGCCGAGCTCAAGCGCGTGACCGAAGGTATACGGGTCAGCCTTTTCCGATGTCTCAAGACCCTTTGCCATTCCCGCAAAGAACTGAGAAAGGATAACTCCCGAATTTCCGCGTGCGCCGAGAAGCATACCGTGCGAAAGAGTCTTCATAACCTCCGCAAGGTCATCCGAATCAATATTTTCGATAGCCGCGATTCCGCTCTCGATAGTCATACGCATATTGTCTCCGGTATCACCGTCGGGAACAGGAAAAACATTCAGCTTATTGACCTCTTCCGCATTCGAGCGAAGCTGCTTTGCGCCTCCGCGAGCCATCTTCGAAAGAAGAAGTCCGCCGAGATATTTTATGTTTTTCATATTTATGACGCCGTGATCGGACGATTTCTCTTCTTTTTTAGCCATAATACAAACCCATTTCCTTTATATTTTTGAAATGCAGAAGCTTATCTTCCTTTTCCTACGAAGAAGAGTGCGAGTGTGCCAGGTCCGGAGTGTGCGCCGATTACCGTGCCGACGTCTGTAATGAGACTTACGCTTGCGCCGTATCTTGTCTTCAGAAGTTCTGCAAGATACTGTGCATCAGCGATGCAGTCGCCGTGCGAAATAAATATATCGCCCGAGTCAAGCTTTGTTGCGAGTGCGCCGTACTTATCTGCAAGAGCCGCAATAGAGGTCTTTCTGCCGCGCACCTTTGAAAGAGGAATGAGGTGTCCTTCGTTATCCATATGAAGAACGGGCTTTATGCCGAGCATATTTCCGAAGAATGCCGCTGTCGGGCTTACGCGTCCGCCTCGCTTGAGATATACGAGATCGTCAACTGTAAACCAGATTGAGATCTTGAACTTGATATCCTCTGCAAAGGCTGCCGCCTCCTCGATAGTCGCGCCTTCCTTCTGCTTATCGAGTGTAAGCTTAAGGATAAGTCCCTGTCCTGCCGAAGCCGCAAGTGTATCTACCGTTATTATCTTGCGTTCGGGATATTTATCAGCGAGCTGCTGTGTTGCAAGGCGTGCCGAATTAAATGTCGTGCTGAGTCCTGAGGAAAAGCCTATATAAAGCAGGTCCTTACCGTCCTTAAGATATTCCTCGAAAGCAGACGCAAATGTCTCTACGTTAACGGCAGAGGTCTTTGCAACTGCGCCCTCGCGCATTTTTGCGTAGAATTCACTTGAATTCATATCCTCGTTTGAATATTCCTTTTCAGATCCGTCAAATCGGAAGTTCAGACTCTTGTAGGGTACTCCCCATTCACTCAGAAGATCAGGCTTTATATCGCAACCTGAGTCGGTGAAGATTACGTAATTACTCATTTTCAGTTCTCCTTTTGGTTGAGTTTGATCAAATATACAAATAGACTAATTTTCATATTTATCGCATATTTTTTGGAGGTTTTCGCTTATCAGATAAAGCATACGGTAGAGATTCTCGCGCTCGTCGTTCGATATTCCCTCGCCCGACTGATTGAGAATACCGGTAATTCTTTCAAAGATCCTTTTTCCTACTTCTGTTCCCTTTTCGGTAAGTTCAAGCTGTCTTTTATATCTCTTATATTCTTTATCTACGGATTTTATATATCCGTTATTTTCAAGAAATTCTATTGATCTTGATATTGATGCCTTATCCTCCTCGCAAACGTCGCACAGCTCTTTTGAGGTGAGCGTTCCCACTGTATAAAGATAGTACAGACAAGATACGTGCGTACTTTTCAGATCAAACTCTGCCATCTCCTCTGTTTTTATCTTTCTTATACATCTGTTTATTTTTGCTATAAGCACCGTAAAATTTTTAAACCGTTCTTGCATAATTTCTCCGAGACATACTAAAACATAGATTTGCAGGTTAATTATAACATATCGTTGTTGATTTGTCAACAACTTTTGATATAATATATTCCTTCAGTAAAAAATATTCAACAAACAAGCATAGTCCAACTCAAAAAATCAAGTTGGACTATGCTTTATTTTATTTTTCGGGTGTGTAGCTGTCTTTAAGGCTTACGATTCTGTTAAAGGTATTCGGATATTTAGAGTCCTTTACGAAATAGCCCGTACGGACAAACTGGAATTTATCGCCTGCGTTTGCACTGTCAAGTGCGAGCTCTACCTTACATCCCGTAAGCTTCTTAAGCGATTCGGGATTAAGATAATCGTTATACGAAGCATCTTCGGGCATATCGTTGAGGTTAGGGATCGTGAAGAGCTTATCGTAAAGCATAATATCAACGTCCGAGCAGTATTTTGCAGAGAGCCAATGGATAGTTCCCTTGACCTTACGTCCGTCGACAGGCTTATTATTGCCCGACTCAAGGTCTGCGGTACAGTGTATCTCGACGACCTTGCCGTTTTCGTCTTTTATGACCTCGTTACACTTAACGATATAAGCACCCATCAGTCTTACCTCGCCGTCCGGCTTCATACGGAAGAATTTTGGCGGAGGGTTATCCGAGAAATCTTCTGCGTCGATATAGACCTCGCGTGTGAAGGGGATCATTCTCGTTCCCGCGTCGGGATTCTGAGGATTATTTGCTACGGGGAAATATTCGACTTTATCCTCGGGATAGTTCGTTACTACCACCTTGACAGGATCGAGAAGAGCTATTCTTCTTTCTGCGCTTTCGTTGAGCTCTTCGCGGATACAGTGCTCGAGAAGCTCGATATCAACTACGCTATAGGTCTTTGCGATTCCCGCGCGCTTTACGAAATCGAATATTGCCGCAGGAGTATATCCTCTTCTGCGAAGACCGCATATCGTAGGCATACGGGGGTCATCCCATCCGTCTACGAGTCCTGTTTCAACGAGCTGACGGAGATAACGCTTACTCATAACCGTATAGGTCACGTTAAGGCGAGCAAATTCTCTCTGCTTGGGTGCGGGCGAGAAAATTCCGATATTATCGATTACCCATTCGTAAAGAGGTCTGTGGTTTTCAAATTCAAGTGAGCAGAGCGAATAGGTAATTCCCTCAAGTGCGTCCTGAATAGGATGTGCATAGTCGTAAAGAGGATAGATACACCACTTATCGCCCTGACGGTGATGATGTGCTCTTACTATTCTGTATATGGCGGGGTCGCGCATATTCATATTCGGCGAAGCCATATCTATCTTCGCGCGGAGAGTCTTCGAGCCGTCGGGGAATTCTCCGTTCTTCATACGCTCGAAAAGGTCGAGGTTTTCTTCTATACTTCTGTTTCTGTAAGGGCTTTCCTTACCTGCCTCTGTAAGTGTACCGCGATACTCGCGCATTTCCTCTGCGGAAAGGTCGCAAACGTATGCCTTGCCGTCCTTTATAAGCTTTACTGCAAATTCGTAGCACTTATCGAAGTAGTCCGAGCCGTAGAAAACACCGCCCGTGGGCTCTGCGCCCAGCCAGCAAAGATCGTTATAGATAGAATCAACGTATTCCGTATCTTCCTTTACGGGGTTTGTATCGTCATAGCGAAGATTGAACAGACCGCCGTACTTCTTTGCGGTTGCGTAGTTTATATATATTGCCTTGGCGCTTCCGATATGGAGATAGCCGTTAGGCTCGGGGGGAAAACGTGTATGAACAGTATCGTTTATACCCGCCTCAAGCTCGGCGTCTATAATATCGTGAATAAAATTTCCGCCAATAGAAAAAATTTCATCTTTGTTACTCATACTATATATTCTCCTAATTTTAATAAATCAGAAATTAAAGCTTGTCTGCCGCAGCTTTAACGCGCGCGACCGTTCTCTCATATCCGAGTATCTGCATTATCTCGAAGAGGTCAGGCGAATTCTGACGTCCCGTAACTGCGACACGGATAAATCCGCTCACGTCGCCAACGTGTCCCTTGAAGCTTTCGGGCGATGCCTTGTACGCCTTAACGTCGGGAGAGAATCCGAGCTTTTCGGAAACTGCCTTGACATTCTCAAAGAAGCCGTTATTATCGGTATTATGATCGTAAGAAGCAGCAAACGCTTCGAGTGCTGCCTTGATATCGGCAGTATCAAATCCTTCGGGATATTCGTCGACTACTGTGAAAAGCTCGTCGTAGAAGAAGGACATATAATCCTTTGCTTCATTCCACTTTGCAAGGTCTTTTCTCGGCTTTTTGCCGCCGCGTCCTATTGCAAGGATACGCTTTGCGTATTCGGGATCTCTTGTAAGAAGTGCCGAAAATTCGGTATCGTATTCCTTCGCCCAATCAGCTATACCGTTATACGCCTTTTCTGCGTCCATACGTGAGATAGTCGTCTTGGAAACGTCTGTGAACTTATCGAGGTCGAAAAGTGCACCCGACGTATTCATCTTCTTTATCGAGAAGGGGAAGCTCTTCCAGTCAGCGTCCTGATTTGCTCTTCTCCAATCCTCGTAGTTGGAGTTGAGAAGGGTCATAACGTACTCGATGACCGATTCTGGCGGATATCCCTCTGCCTTATAGTCAGCGAGTGCCGCGCCCTTATCACGCTTGGAAAGCTTCTTCTTCGAGTTACCGTCAAGCTTCATAAGCTGTGCGAGGTGCATAAACTTGGGCATCTTGAATCCGAGATACTGGAAAAGCTGAATGTGCTTTGCAAGGCTGGGAAGCCATTCCTCGCCGCGGATAACGTGAGTCGTTCCCATAAGGTGATCGTCGACAGCGTGTGCAAAGTGGTATGTCGGAATTCCGTCCGACTTGAGAAGAACGAAGTCCTCGTCATTTTCGGGAACCTGAAGCGAGCCCTTTATAAGGTCTGTGAAGGGAGTCTTCTTTTCGGGGTCACCGAGTGCAACTATTCTGAGAACGAAGGGATTACCTGCCTTTATCTGTGCTTCAGCCTCTTCGTATGTGATGCTTCTCTGCTCTGCCTGACGCTGTGCGCGCTGTGCAGCCTCATCTGTATGCCATTCTTTATTCTGTATTTCCGCCTTTTTATCGGTGGTCTTAAGCTGTTCAAGCTCTTCCTCGGACGAGAAGCAGGGGTAAGCCTTACCCTCGCGCACGAGCTGCTTTGCAAAAACGTGATAGATATCCGCGCGGTGGCTCTGACGGTAAGGGCCGTAAATTCCCTTATCTCCGCCTGCTACTGCACCCTCGTCGAATTCTATTCTGTAGTAAGCAAGTGTATTTATAAGATCCTCTTCAGCACCCTCGACCTCGCGCTTTGAGTCTGTATCCTCAACTCTGAGGAAGAATATTCCCTCGCTCTGATGAGCAAGTCTTTCATTTACAAGTGCCGGGAAAAGTGTTCCGAAATGAATAAATCCTGTCGGAGAAGGAGCAAGACGCGTTACCTTTGCGCCCTCGGGAAGGCTTCTTCTCGGGAACTCTTCTTCGATTTCCGCGGGTGTTTTCGTTACGTTCGGGAAAAGAAGATCTGCAAGACGATTGTAATCCATAAAATAAGTCCTTTCGGTGTGTGTTTTCGTGTTTCTTTTATAACTAATTAAATATTATAGCACATTATTTGCGTTTTGTCTATATTTTTACAAAAATATTTAATAAAAGCGCACGGAAATCTCCGTACGCTTTTATGTTTCACATATTTATTCAGCTTGCATCTCACCACTCGATAAGCAATACCGCGTTGTTTTCGATATAGTTTACCGCAGGCGACCACGAAAGCAGTCTTTCTTGGTCGATCACGTGATATCTTGCATGCGAAAGATCAACGCCTTCTATATCGAGAATTTGTTTTTTGCCGCTGAGGTTCGAGATCATAAGCGCGTGCTTATCGCCATTCGTTGCGGCAAGCACGTGCAGCTTCTCATCACTACACTCGGTCTCTATCTGCGTACCGAGCTGATAGAGAGTATTGAACGCCACGAACGAATAATATCCGTGTATCGGCTTATGTGTGATGGGATTGAACATCGGGCAGTACGGTGCATTTGCCGTACGCATATCGTAAATACAGCAGACGTCGGCATAGCCGTTCTGCATAGCTATAAGAGTTGCCGCTATTTCCGCCGAATGATGTGCCGTACCAAGCTCCTCTGCAAAGGGATCCCACTCATTCAGATGCGATTCTATGTGTCCGTAGCCGAGTTTTACGAGTTCACTGTGAACCCACTCATCTTCTTTAACGGTTTCTGCCGTACTCTTGTAGCAATGCCATGAGAAAAAGTTTATAGGGGCATTATTTTCGCTTATGTATTTGAAGAAATCACGAAAGAATTTTATTTTGTACTCAATGTGAGGTGTCAGCGTGGCGTTGGAATCCCAAGCGTTGTCAAATCCACAGCAACCGTATCCGCCAACCTTTACCTCGGGATGATTTTCCTTTATAAGTTTGGCAGTCGCAGTGTAGAGCCTATAATAATCCTCCGGTGTGCCGGTCCAGAGCCATGGTGTGTTATCCGGTTCGCCCCATATTTCCCAATAGGTGATGCCGTAGAAAAATCCGTTTGCCCAGCCTTTGTTGTAATGTCGTACTATATGCTCGCAAATGCTTGCCCATTTGTTTATATCGGTCGGACATCCTACCCAATAATTTTTAATATGTCCTGCGCATTCGATTGTTACTCCTAAACGGAAATAAGGCTCCACATTTGCCTTATGAAGCTGCGCGAGAAGCAAATCGGTAAAAGTGAAATCGTAGCTTGCGGGATCGTCAACGTCTGCGTTGAAATCGCGAAAAATATTCGGAATATCCACAAACTTGCCTGCTCCGAATGCGCCGCCTACATCGTGCAAACGCGAATACGGAATACCCGCTTCCGTCAAATAATGAAAATAGCAATCATCTGCATTTGAAGTTACAGGTGGCTGCCCGCCGGCGTGCATCGGTTTTATCTTGCCGAGAGTTTTATCCGAGTTTATAAGAATTTTTGACATAATAAAATTTCCCTTTCTTGAATTTCAACATAATTATATCACACAATTATTCTAAAAAATATCAAAAAAAGTTCTAAAAATATAAATTTTGTATCGATTTTACGTACCCGCGGGTTTGCATAAGGTATTTCCAAATTGTAAACAAGAATATTTTTTCAAAAAAAGACTTGCAATTTAGCCTTTACGTCTGTATAATATATAGTGGCGGACGATGGTTTAAATAATTTGATAAAAAATTGTCGAAAGCCATAATTACTATGGAAAAATAATATTTTATAAAACAGTTAGGAGATGCAAAAATATGACTAACAACAAGTTTGTCACCAATTGGATCGACGAAATGGCTGCTCTCACATGTCCCGACAAGATCGTTTGGATCGATGGTAGCGAACAGCAGGCAGAAGCTCTCAGAGCAGAAGCTATCTCTACAGGCGAGATGATCAAGCTTAACCAGGATCTTCTCCCCAACTGCTACCTCCACAGAACAGCAGTCAACGACGTTGCTCGTGTAGAAGGCAGAACATTCATCTGCACACCCACCAAGGAAGACGCAGGAAACATCAACAACTGGATGGATCCCGCCGAAATGTACGCAAAGCTCCATAAGCTCTACAAGGGCGCTATGAAGGGCAGAACAATGTACGTTATTCCCTACTCCATGGGCGTTGTAGGCAGTGATTTCGCTAAGTACGGTATCGAGCTTACAGACTCTATCTACGTTGTACTTAACATGCTCATTATGACAAGAGTCGGAACCAACGTTCTCGAGGCTCTCGGCGACAGCGCAGACTACATCAAGGGTCTCCACGCAAAGGCAGATCTTGACGAAGAAAACAGATATATCGTTCACTTCCCTCAGGACAATACAATTATGTCGGTCAACTCCGGTTACGGCGGAAACGTTCTTCTCGGAAAGAAGTGCTTCGCTCTGCGTATCGCTTCCTACCTCGGAAGAAAAGAAGGCTGGATGGCTGAGCATATGCTCATTCTCGGTAT
>JAFXJH010000023.1 GCA_017532425.1 Clostridia bacterium
AACAGCAATCGTTCTCGAAGCAATGTGCGCAGAATCTTACCGCAGCGTAAGACCTCGTTACTACGAAGATGCTCTTAAGTTCAAGTATACAACAGACCTTGACTCCGCTGAAATGATCGACATCCTCAGCGAAAACGCATACATGGACTTCGCACTCGTATGGGCGTTCACAACATACTTCAGCGGCCTCGGCAACTACCTCAGAAGCAACATGAACGGCGGCGTAAAGTCTGTATCCTCACAGCTCAAGAAGCAGACCTCTGTATGGAAGAAGGGTATTTCTGACCTCGACGAAATGTTCACAAAGATTGCAGCAGTTCAGTAACTGAATAACTTGTAATTCAAAGCGGAAGATGAAAATCTTCCGCTTTTTGTTTGTAATACACAAAAACACAGGTTAAAACTTGGTACATATGAACTGTGGATTGTTGTTGACAAAATTGAATTTAAATGATAAAATGTAATAAAAGCTTTAGGAGGTTTTAACAATGAAAAAAAGAATTTTGGCAACAATTATGTCTGTTCTTCTTATCGTATGTACACTTCTCACTCTCGCATCCTGCGTAGGTGAAAAGGAACCCGATAAATCGATAGACCCCCCTCTCGATAGGGTGTGGCTCGATAACCTCGGCGAGCACGACCTTGACGGCTATACCGTTAAGTTTGCAGTAGCCGAAACAGACGGTGACGGATTCCATAAGCGCTCTATTATGGCGGAAGAGGACTCGGGCGACTCTGTTGACGCGGCGATCTTCGCACGTAACGAGGCAGTTGAAGCAAGATTTAACTGCAATATTGAGCTTACGTTCTACACCACATCCAATCTTTCCAGCACTATTTCGGGCGTGCTTATGTCGGGCGGAAAAGAATACGACATTGTAGCAGGCCGTCAGTACGACGATGTTGCACTCTGTAGTAGTGGATATCTTGTTGACCTCGCCAAGAATGAGGATGCAAGCAAGTATATCGAATGGCAGGATAACAAGTACCCTTACTGGGGCGAAGGCTATATCAACGGAATGTCCTATAAGGGTCAGGTATACTGGCTCGCAGGTGACCTCTGCCTCAGATATACAGGCGGATTCTACTGCACCTTCATTAACGGAACTATCTATGACGAAGTTCTCAAGGAAAGCCAAGGAAGCATTTACGATATCGTAAGAAACAAGCAGTGGACCATCGACAAGATGAGAGAGCTGTCCGATGCGGCTACAACAGTTGAAAATACTAAGATCACAGACCTTATCGGTTCCAGCGGCGTAGTTGGTATTGCAATGCCTGTATGGGATAACACCAACGGTTGGGCAGTAGCGGCAGGCGTTAACTTCTCCGAACAGAATAAGGACGGAAGCATTACCTTTACGTTTAACGAAAAGAATACTGTTTTTGATTCGTTCTATAAAAAGTATATGGACGTTATTAACTCTAAGGGCGTTATTAACCTTGGTGGCGACTACCAGAGCGGCTTCAAGGCACTCGCATCCGATAACGCACTTATGGTTCCCGGTAGACTTAACCAGGCTGAGCTTTATCTCCGTGAGATGATCTCTCCTTACTACATAGTTCCTTGCCCTCTCCTTAAGGAAGGCGGAAACTACCGTTCTAACGTACACGACGGTGTCAACCTCTACGGTATCAGCGCAGGCTCGGAAGATATCGCGGCAACAGCAATCGTTCTCGAAGCAATGTGCGCAGAATCTTATCGCAGCGTAAGACCACGTTACTACGAAGACGCTCTTAAGTTCAAGTATACAACAGACCTTGACTCTGCTGAAATGATCGATATCCTCAGCGAAAACGCATATATAGACTTCGTGCTTGTATGGGCGTTCTCACCCTACTTCAACGGAATCGGTAGCTACCTCAGAAACAATATGAGCGGTGGAGCAACTTCTTTGACAGCACAGCTTAAGAAAAACACAGCTGTTTGGAACAAGGGACTTAGATCTATCGACGAAATATTCTCGAAACTTGAATCAGCTCAGTAACTGAATAAACTTAAAGCGGAAGACGGTAAGTCTTCCGCTTGTTGTTTATATTGTATAAAATAGGGGGCAAGATTTGTATACTCACGCTAATTGACCGATAAGCAGATATATAGTATAATAAAAACAGAAATAAAGAAAAGGAGGTTTTTGAGATGAAAAAGCGGATATTTGCAGCGATAATAGGAATACTTCTGATATTTTCGACAGTTTTAACCATTGTTTCATGTGAAGAAAAAGAAAATAGCGATAATGATACAGAGCAGCCGGATATTATAATAGATCCATTCGAAGAAGATAAAATATATGACCTTGAAGGATACACAGTAAAATTTGCAGTCTGCGAAGGTGAAATTGAGCATCCATTGACCAAAAGATCCATTGTTTCTGATGAAACCTCCGGTGATTCTCTGGATACTACTATACTTAACAGAAATAAAGCCATCGAAAAAAGCTATAACTGCAATATAGAGATGACGTACTATATCTCAAACGGTAGCATGGGAATTACTACCGAGATCCTAAGCGGCACCGGTGAATACGATGTGATCGTCGGACGGCAGTATGACGATATTGCGCTTTGTCTGAATGACGTTCTTGTCGACGTGGCAAACCACAAGGAAGCTGCGCCGTATATCGATCTTGAAAGCGAATTTCACTATTGGTCGAAGGCGTATATCAGTGGACTCACTTGTAATGGAAAGCTGTATTGGCTTACAGGCGCTATTTCTCTGAATTATATGGGAGGATTTTACTGTACGTTTCTTAATGAAACTATCTATGAAGAAAAACTTGAAAAAACATACGGCAGCATATACGACATTGTAAGAAATAGAGAGTGGACCGTTGATAAAATGCAAATGCTCGCCGATGCGGTTACGACTAAAAAGGATATCTCAGTCGACGACTTGATGGGCTCAAAAGAGATAATAGGTGTTGCAATGCCCGTGCATCATAATGCGAATGCGCTTGCGATATCTTCGGGTGTCGAATTTTGCGATACGGATGCAGAAGGGAATCTCTACTGCACTATAGGTGAAAGGTGTATTGCGTTAAGTAATTTCTTTGAAAAATATTTTAAACTGATAGACTCGGGTAGCGTAATAAACTTTGATATGCAGTATTCAAAAGCTTTTGAAGCATTTAAAAACGGCAATGCGCTAATGACTTCGGGATATATGCATAATGCGGCGTATTATTTGAAAGATATGGGGTATACGTACTGTATAATTCCTACTCCGATGTTAAATGAAGAACAGGGGAGATATATATCAAGTGTTCGTGCCTCGGTGAGTCTTTTCGGCATATCATCGAATTCGCAAAATATAATGGCAAGCGCTGTAGTTCTTGAAGCTATGTGCAAGGAATCCTATCGAACGATACAACCTCGTTATTATGATGACGTACTTGGTCTGAAATACACAACAGACCTTGATACTTATGAAATGATAGAAATTATTACAGAAGATTCTTTATACGTTGATATTGTCCTTGCATTTTCATATACGCATTATTTCGAAAACTTCGGTAGCAATGTGATAATGATGAAATTAGGAGGTACGGAAAGAAATATGATGTACGTTATGAGTAGCTTTGGCCATGCTGAAGGCTATCGTAACAGACATCTTCGCGAAATTGTAGCAAAGCTTTCCGGCGAGGATTAAAGCTAATAAACAAAACGGAGGACATTCCTCCGTTTTTGTTTGCAAAAAACATTGACAAAGCGGATGACTTGTATTAAAATATAAGTACAGTAAAAATATAGTCGAAAGGTCGTCAAATTTATTTGACGGATTTGATTATGGATAACACGAAAATTCTTAAGGTGGCGGTAGTCGGCGTCGGAAATATGGGAAGCGCCCACGCAACCAATATTTATACGGGTAAAATAGAAAAAATGGAGCTTGTTGCTCTTTGCGATATATCAGCGGCAAAAAGAATGTGGGCATCGGAAAAGTTTGGGGATATCCCTATCTATGCAAGCATTGACGAGCTGCTTGACGCGGTCACTCCCGACGTTATTATAGTAGCGGTGCCTCATTATTTTCACGTCGAATGTGCGGTAAAGGCACTCGAAAAGGGAATAAACGTTATGGTCGAAAAGCCTGCGGGTGTTTCGGTATCAGACGTCGAAAAAATGAATAGCGCGGCAGATAAGTCGGGCAAAAAATTCGGAATAATGTTCAATCAGAGAACGGCACCGATATTTAAAAAGTGCCGCGAGATCGTACGTTCGGGCGAGATTGGAAAAATCAAGCGCGTTTCGTGGAGCGTTACTAACTGGTACAGAACGCAGAGCTACTATAATTCTTCGTCGTGGCGCGCTACGTGGGGCGGAGAAGGCGGCGGCGTGCTTATAAATCAGGCACCGCATAATATCGATATGCTTCAGTGGATATTCGGAATGCCGTCAAGCGTTCGCGCAAGATGTATAGAAGGAAAATATCACGACATAGAAGTAGAGGATTTCGCACATATCTTTATGGAATATGAAGACGGAATGACAGCCGATTTTCTGACTACCACGGGAGAATATCCGGGTACAAACAGACTCGAGGCGGCAGGCGACAGAGGTAAGCTCGTGCTTGAAAACGGTGTGCTTAAGGTGTGGAAGCTTGCTTTCTCGGAAAACGAGTACAGAATGAGCGCGCCTAACGGTACTTGCCTGGAAAAGGCAGAATATAACGAATATAAATTCGAAATCTCTTCGAGCGAGCATATAAACGTTCTGCGCGCATTTGCGGATAATATACTCGAGGATAAGCCGCTCGTTGCAGACGGACGCGAGGGTATAAACGAGCTTGAAATAACAAACGCGGCATATCTTTCGGCGTGGACGGATAAAACAGTCTCTCTGCCGATAGATAGAGAAGCGTTTGATAAGATCCTTGAGGAAAAGAAAAAGGCATCGAAATATGTAAAAGAGTCGGATGAGGAAACTCTTCCCGACGGTACGATGAGTACGCGTTGGCAAATAAAATGGTAAAATCAAAACCGTTTCTGCTGTATAAGCAGAAACGGTTTTGATTTTTGGAGAAGTTTTTGAATGCCTTTTAGAAAAGTTTTTGAAGGTTTTTAGGAAACTTTTTTCAAAAAGTTTCCTAAATGGATTTTAAAACTCCGGTATAATCGAAGGCGGGGATGAAGCTGTCGCGCGCAGTGCCTCGACTCTGGATAAATCCGTTTTTTATGCCGAGATCGGCGGCGAAATTTACGACCTTCTCGTATTCGTAGGTAGTAAGTCGGCGTGAGAGGTCCTTGTAAGCGGAAACAGACGGCATAGGCGTGTACTGGTTCATTATGCTCACGTAAATGCTGTGACCGAAGGTGTCAAAGAGATATTTGATCACCTTCATAGAATCGTCGGTGTGCGCGGGAAGAACGAGATGACGTACGATAACACCCTTTTTCATTATTCCGCGGTCGTCGAATTTGGGTTCTCCGACGATGTCAAGCATCTTTTTCACGGCGAGCGAAGCTTTTTCAAAATAATCGGGCGCACGCGAGAAGCTGTTGGCAAGATCGGAAGAAAAATATTTGAAATCGGGCAGGAAGATGTCGATCCTTCCGCGTAAAAGCTCGAGCGTTTCGATGCTTTCGTATCCGCTTGAGTTCCATACGAAGGGAAGGGTAAATCCTCTGCTTTTGGCGCGGTCGATGGCGGATATAACGGTAGGCGTAAAGTGTGAGGGCGTGACGAGATTTATGTTGTTCGCACCCTGAGCGGCAAGCTCGAAGAAGATTTCGATAAGACGCTCCTCGCTTATCTCAAGACCGGCGTGCGAAAGCGCAATGTCCGAATTCTGACAGAATATACACCTTAGCTGACACCCGGTGAAAAAGACCGTGCCCGATCCTTCACTTCCAGAGATGCAAGGCTCCTCCCACATATGCAGAGCTGCGCGGCATATTCGTATTTGGTCACTCTCCCCGCAAAAGCCGCGTGAGATGCGGCGGTCTGCGCCGCAGCGCCGGGGGCAAAGAAAGCAGCTGTTATAAAGATCGCTCATAAAAAGAATCCTCATTATTTCATCAGAAAAAAATAAAAAGCCGTTTGAAAAAACGGCTTTTTATGCTCCATCGGAGATTCGAACTCCGGACACCTTGATTAAAAGTCAAGTGCTCTACCGTCTGAGCTAATGGGGCGTATAGCGTGATTAAATAACCACAAATACGTGCTTATTTAACACGCCTAATTATAATAGCATGCAAATGCGATTTTGTCAAGTGCTTTTTCGAAAAAAAGTGAAAATATTGAAAAGTTTGTTGCTAATTTGCACTTTTTTCTTCTTTGCAGAAGAGGATATCCCCGTTTTCGCATAATGCTCTGATATGCTCACATTGTGATACACCCTTGGTGAGCATAAATAAAGATAACGGTCCTTCTACCTTGGATATGATAGCACGGCGTATATCTCTCGCGCTCTTTTCGCATCGGATAATGTCGGCAATATGCCTTGCTACGCTTTGATCGAAGCTGACCGATATAGACTCGTTTTCGTATATTCGACTACTTAACTCGTTTAACATTTTTTCGCTTATTTTGAATATGGAATCGTAGTCAAGTGATCTGAATATTACGATCTCATCGGGGCGGCTGAGAAATTCGCTCGAAAATACCTCGCGAAGCTTGCCCTCGACGTATTTTCCTTGCTCGGAAACGCTTGGTATAAATCCGAGGCGGCTTTGCACGGATGGACCGGATTGTGCACCAACGTTTGATGTCATTATTATTACAGTGTTTCGAAAGCTTACCTTTCGTCCGCGCGAATCGCAGAGCAGACCTTCGTCCATAACCTGCAGTAAAAGATCGAAAATATTGCGGTGCGCTTTTTCTATCTCGTTGAAAAGAATTATATGGTGAGGATTGCGCCTGACCTTTTCGGTAAGCTGTCCTCCGTCGTCATATCCGACGTATCCGGGAGGCGAGCCGATTATTCGCGATATGCTGTGGGCTTCCGAATATTCGGACATATCAAGACGGGTGAGCGAACTTTCGCTGTTATAGAGCGCGGACGCAAGTGCTTTGGCAAGCTCGGTCTTTCCGACTCCGCTCGGACCAGTGAATAAAAAGGTTGCTATCGGGCGCGATATGTCGCGTACGCAGGTCTTTGCTCTCTGCAGTGCGGAAACTACCTTGTCGATAGCCTCGTCCTGCCCGAAAATTCTGCTTTTGAGTATACTTTCAAGATTTAAAATACGGTTTCCGCTGTCAAGCTTTGATAGCGGTATCCCCGTCCATTCCGCAACTGTGCGGGCGATATCCTCTTTTTCGATAGCGCGGACATCATCGTCGGACGATACGCTTTTCAGAAAGGATGACGCAGACCTTTGCGTGTCATACGACTGCGCGCTTTCGCAAAATGCAAGACGGAGGACCTTTTCGCTCTCCTTTTGAATGCTTCGTTCCTTTTTTATCTCTATCTGCACACGCGCGAGACTTTCGTCGATAAGATCAATCGCCTTGTCTGGAAGAAATCGGTCGTTTATATAGGTGCTTGAAAGCTTTACAGCCGCTTCAATGGCGGAATCGCTTATTTTTATTTTGTGATGAGCCTCGTACTTTTCTCGCAGACCGTATAGTATTCGCATACTATCCTCAATGCTCGGCTCGGATATCGTGACCGGCTGAAATCTTCTCTCAAAAGCGGAATCCTTCTCTATGTGCTTGCGATATTCTTCAAGGGTAGTTGCACCTATCATTTTTATCTTTCCGCGGGCAAGAGCGGGCTTGATTATATTTGCCGCATCTATAGCACCCTCGGCAGAGCCTGCACCAATTATGGTGTGTATCTCGTCGATAAAAAGTATAATACTTGGATTTCTCGATGCCTCGTCGGTAACAAGCTTCATACGCTCCTCGAAATCGCCGCGATATTTTGCACCTGCAAGCATAGAGGGTAGATCAAGAGCGAATATCTGCACGCCATCAAGCTGCTCGGGTGCATTCCCTTCGGCTATAAGGGTTGCAAGACCTTCAACTATAGCCGTCTTTCCTACACCCGGCTCGCCTATCAGACAAGGATTGTTCTTCGTGCGCCTGATAAGTATTCTCATTATCCGCTCGGTCTCAGCCTCTCTGCCGATGACGGGATCGAATGCCTTTTGCTCGGCTTCGAGGGTGATGTTTCGCGCAAATCTCTCTAAATTCGGCATACGCTCTTCAAATCTTCGGACCTTTTTTGCCTGCGGTGCAGAGGACTCGGAGACACTCTGCTTTTTTTCTTCGAGAATACGGCAAAGATCACTCACTTTGCACCCTTGCGAGGATAAAAGCTTCACGGCGGTCGAGCTTTTGGTGTTTGCTATAGCAAAAAGAATTATCTCGGTGGTGACCTCGCTTTCGCCTTCCTTTTCGGCGATACGGGCAGACTGCTCGATAACTTCCTTTGTCAGCGGGGTCATATCGGATACGCAGTCAGCGCTTCTCCTTTGCTTTTGTTATAAAACATCAGCCAAAGCCGCAGTGTCTTTTATCTTCTGCGGCAAATGGTGGTCTGTAATTTTCTTGTTATGCTTCGTATCGCCTCCGGAAGAGGATTGTCAGTAC
>JAFXJH010000024.1 GCA_017532425.1 Clostridia bacterium
GCGAAGCGGCGTCCACGGTAGTGAATGACAGCCTAAATGGCTGTCAGAGCCGTGGCGGGACCGAACCGAAGTGAGACCGCCGGTCCCTACAAATTGTAATCTTCCTTATGAGAAGGAGCGTAAGGGCAGCCCGATATATTGAAGCTAAAATAACAAAAGAAAAGCTTTCAGCCAAGGAAGAGGGATGGGAGTTTGAGGGAAGGGAAAAAACTTCGGCGTTTGAGATGGTTTTTCCCTTCCCTCTGTTTAATCGATTTACGTCGTCTTCGCTTGAACAGGCTGCCTTTCGGCAGCCCGTTTATTTTATTTACTTAAGCATATAATCCTTAAGATTTTTGTAGAGCTCCTCATCCTCAAACGAGAGAAGTCCGGCATACTCAAGAATTTCTTCCATCGTCATTTCGGTATCTTCATCAACGTATGTGAAAAGCTTGAGGTAAGAATCCTTCGCCGCATCAAAGCCGTCTGTGTTTGCAACCTCGTAAAGCTGAAGAACAGAGATAGCAGATACGCTGTAGGAAACGTAGTAGCAGGGAGACTGTACAGTCATACCGCCTCTCCAGTATCCCGCGAGTGCGTCCGCTGCTCCGTAATCTGCACAAATGCCTGCGTAAAGGAGATCGTACTCGTCGGGTGCTATCTTTCCGTCTGCCATGATCTGGTCGGCGTTAGTGCCTTCGTATTCGTTAAGGTAGAGTGCCTGCTCGAAGGAGTCGATGGTCATACCTGCGATTACGGCATAGAACATATTTACAAGTGCGTGTGTCTCAACAAGGTTATGTACCATGCTTGACATTTCTGCGTTTTCCTTTAAGTAGCAGAGATAGAGAAGCTCGTTACCCTGCGAATGCATTTCAAGAAGGTCATAGGACTGATTGAACTCGTCATCCTCCTCTGTGATATCGGCAACGTATATCTCGTTCATAAAGTGACCGAATTCGTGAACTATCGTGAAGCAGTTATCGTATCCTTTTCCGAAATATGCTATAGGAAGATTTGCCGAATAAATGGAGGTAACGAACGCGCCCTCGTAGTCGCCTCTGAACATATTACCGTCACCCATAAGCTTGTTGAACTCATCCGAGAAGGTGAAATTCTTATCGGGATTAGACGTAAATGCAAGAAGGTCTATGTAATCGTTTACAAGGGTATTACCCTCAAGAGTTTCAAAGAAGGGGTCTCTTACCTGACTATAATACTGATTGAGCTCATCCTCGGTAAATCCGGTAAGAGTGCTCCATTTTGTATATATTTTGTCAAATATGGGAGAAATATACGTCTTTACGTAACCGGAAAGCTCTGCTACGTCCTCGTAGGTATAATCTCTTCCGTAAACGTTTTCGTAAGCGTACTCAAGATAGTTATCGTATCCCATGAGAGCCGCCATCTTATTGTTATTTTCAACAAATTCTGCGTAAAGCTTGGGAAGCTCTGTGCTGGTTACGGGGTTTTCAAGTGCGAGCACCTCAACCTCGATAGCGTTATTTCTTTCCTTGAGCGCTGTGTATTCGGGGTTGGAGATCGCATCTGAATCAAAGAGGAATGCGTTTATCTCTTCTTCTGTCAGACCGTAGTAATAGTAGTCACGGTAGCAGGAATCGTAGAAGGGGCGGGAAAGTGTATAGAACTTTGCTACAATAGCGGTATGATAGTCCTTCATATAGGAATAGGTTTCCTCGAGCTCGGCATTGTCCATATCGCAGTAGTAAGCGACCTCTGCAAGCTGTCTCTGTGCAACGGCGTTCATTACGAGGTCGAAAAGCTCTGTATGGAGAGCGTCAACGATCGCATACTCGTCTGCAAGTGCACCCTTTTCAGCATATCCGTGAAGTGCGGGATCGTACTTTGCAGCTGCGTTTACCTTTGCAAGCACCTCGTTATACTTTGCGTCGATTGCAGCTTCGTCTTCCTTTGTGAAGTTGAACGTAAGCGTTTCCTTGTGCTTATTGTTCGATTCCGTCCATACACAGCTCAGACAGCCTTCGTTTGTGCAGCGGCGTACTCTCGAGGGCTCCGACGGAGTTTCCTCGTACTTATGTCCGAGAGGATCAACGTTGGTGTATTCCATCTTGCCGCAGTTAGTGCACTTATAGTCGGTGGATCCGGGGCGTGTACAGCCGGGCTTGACGTCCATAACGATCATCATATCGTGGCCGGTCGCCTCGATCTTTGTTTCCTGTCTTTCTCCGCACGAGCAGATCTTGACCTCAAGTCCGTCCGTAAGACATCCTACGGGAATCGATTCCGCTTCGGAGAGTTCAAACTTATGAGTGTGTGTGCAGCCTGCCGCAGACAGTACGAACACGCAGGCAAGCATAATTGCAATTAATCTTTTCATAACAGTTTTCCTTTGCTAAAAATGTTTTTTTATATAAGACAAGTCCAAATATTATTTGCACTTTATCATTTGAGTTGGTCTTCGAATTTATATCTGCATATTCTTATGCCGAGATTGCTCGATATCGAGCAGGTAAAGATATAACCGTTGTAAACGTACATTCCGTTCCACATCGTGGATGCGAATTCTGCCGTCGCATAGTAGGGGTAATTGTGCGCGCTGAAGCAGTCCTCGGAGATGTATTTTACGGGAGTACCGTCCGAAATCACCGTACCCATCGTATATATTTCCTTGGTCTTCGTATTTTCGTTTGTCTGACAGCTTATAACGATCTGACCTGTGGGAAGCTCTACTATAAAGGGTGCGGCACATACTGTTCCGCTCTTTTTAGCTCGCATTACCGTTACCGGTGTTGACCAGTTTACTCCGTCCTCCGACCAGGTAAGCTTGACCGCGAAGCAGTTATTGTCGTCCTTATTGAAGGCCTCCACAACGCAGACGTATTCGCCCGTTGAAAGCTGCTGCCATACTGGCATACCGTCTCTCGACTGGTGCTCCTCGCCGTTACATACTATAGTTCTGTTTATCCATTCCTTTTTATCGGGGTCCCACTGCTTATATTCTATATTCTGATAGGTCGTAACGTTTGTCGAATCGTTTGCGTAAAAGCAGGTAAGATAGCCGTTCATCATTCCGAAATGAGGCTCCCATACGCCCTTATACACACCGGTCGGCTCCGTGTTTTCATAAACCGTGGAGTGATGCTTCCACGATACTCCGTTATCCGTGCTGTAGCTTACCTGAATGTTCGCGAAGAAGCTTCCGTCGGGATTATATCCCGTCGAACGGAATCCGAGATATACCGTGCCATCATCCGTCTGGAAGAATGCCGCGTTTGCCGTGCCTACGTAGCCTTCGCTTGCGTACGACTTGCCCTTCCACGTAAGTCCGTTATCCGTACTGCGCGAAACGAACATTCCGTCGTATCCGAGAAGCATAGTTCCATCCTTAAGAGCGTAAAGACGGGGATATCCGCCGTTTATTCCCGCTTCGTAAAGCTCACCCTCATCCCATGTGAAGTAAACGAGCTTAGTTTCACTTCCCGAGGTATACGATGCATCCATTGACATTTCTATCACACTCTTTCCTTCTACGTAAGTTTCGATAAAATAATTTACCGCATCGCTGAGCGCTCTTACAGTAGTGCCTGCTATAACTATCTTTTCGCCCGCTGCAAGGACAGTCCATTCGTTTTCGCCGAGCTTTTCGTAGACCGCATGAGACTCTTCTCTGTCGCATTTTCCCACAAGTATCTCTTTTTTCGGTATCATCGAGGGGTCTCTTACCCAGTCCTCACGCACCTCAAGAGAGAGTCCCGTGATATCGCGTATACTCTGCTTCAGATCCTTTGCAAGTCCGACGTTTGATGCTCCGTCCGGTCTTGTTATTATGTATTCGTCCGTAACTGTAAAGGTCGTTTTCGTTTCGGGCTTTTCCTCATCGCCGCCGTCCTGTGTACACGCCGAAGCAAAGCATATCACCGTCGAAAGCGCCATCACAAAAGACAGTATTCTCAAAATATTTTTCATATCGGTCTTCCCTTCTCCAAGTATCGTTTTCTACATTATATATCATTTAAAAATATTTTTCAATAGCAATATAGAAATATTCGCGCTTTAGCGATATTTCTGTCATTAAATGATATACTTATAAATAATAATATCTCAAATAAATAAAATTTCTTATATTCGGTAACAATTTTTATATTGACAAAAAAGCAGTATGGAATTATAATTGACTATATGTAATATTTTGTCTGATAAAGTCAACACTGTTTTCTACGGAGGTAAAAATGTCTGAAAAAAGATTTTCACGCATAGGAAGCGCCTTCCTTGCGTTTATTATGATACTATCTGCACTTCTCTCGCTTGCGGGATGTATGGGAGAGCAGGATACACCGCCGAGCGGTGAAGAAAACAAAAACGATCCGCCCGTAGAAACGCCCGGAGATCCTAATCCCCCAGAGGATAACCGTCCTTCTGTCGAAGAAGATCCCGCCGTTATAATCAGCGAGCTTATAGTTGTAAACAACGTCGGTGCAGAGGATGCAAACGGCAAGACCTCTCCCTGGATAGAATTCCACAACGTAAGTGACAAAGAGGCAGATCTTGCGGATTACACCCTTTCTATCGACAGCACGTCGGGAATAAAGCTCCCCGCAATAAAGATCGCGGCAGGAGAATACGCCATCGTTTTTGCAAACGGAATTGAAAGCGACAGCTCGATAAACGCAACTCTTGCATCGAAGGGTCTTATCACTCTTATGCACGGCGATGCTATAAGCTACAAGGTACTTTACACAAACAAGACTGCAAATCATTCCTTCCTCACGGCAAACGGCAGCGAAACGCCCTACCCCACACCCGGATATGAAACCGTCCGCGAAAAGGACAACCTCGTGATAAGCGAGGTCATGGCTTCCAACTCGCTCTTCCCGGTCGACGGAGTTATCTGCGACTGGATGGAAATATACAACGCATCCGAAAAGGATATCGATCTTTCCGACTACTACGCATCGTCTGACTCTACAATGCCCTACCGCGCACGCCTTCCCGAGATAATAATAAAGAGCGGAGAATATGTCATCATCTGTTGCGAAAAGGATATTCCCTTCAAATTCTCGAAAAACGGCGAAAGCATATATCTCACCCGAAACGACGGCGTGCTCGCCGCTTCGGTAACCTACGAAGCACTTGAAGAGGACACCGTATGGACCTATGACAAGGGTGTTGTAAGCTATCCCTCTCCCGGATACGAAAATACGGAAGCAGGCAGTATCTCCGCGATAATGTCACGAAAGGGTCTTATTATAAGCGAGGTCATCTCGTCCAACACAAAATATTCTCCCTTCAACAAGAAATATTGCGATATGGTCGAGATATACAATAGCTCTGACAAGGCTATCGATCTTTCAAAATACTTCCTTTCCGATAAGGAAAGCGAGCTTCAGAAATACAGACTTCCCGAGGTAACTCTCGAGCCCGGAAAGTATTACGTTATCTACTGTAACACCGAGCTCAGCACGGCAGCTCCAATAGGTATCTCCTCCGAGGGTGAGGAAATATGGCTGTCAAACGAGGAAGGATACGTATCCGACGCACTCGCAGTACCCGCAATTCCGGTAAACAGAAGCTGGGGACGCTACGAAAACAAGCTTGTTTACTTTACGAACCCGTCATTTGGCAAAGCAAATCCCGAAGGATATGAAACGATTACACAAACTCCGCTCGCAAGTCATTCGAGCGGAGTTTATTCCCAGAGCATAACTGTTACCCTCTCGGGAGAGGGCACGATATATTATACTACCGACGGTACAAAGCCGACCACCTCATCCGCAAAATACAAGGGTCAGGCAATAAAGGTCGACAAAACTATGGCTATCCGTGCCATAGCGTACAACGGAAACAAGATCCCCTCATACTCTGTAACCTACAATTATTTTATCGACATTCCCGACTACGAGCTGCCGATAATAAAGATCTCAATGTCAAATGAGGACCTCTTCGGCGAAAAAGGTCTTTATCCCAACTACAACTCCAAGCAGGAAAAGCAGGCGAACTGCTCCTTCTATATCGACGGCAAGGAAGAGTTTTCTATCGACCGCGGAATAAAGGTCTTCGGTGCGTACAGCAGACGCTTCCCGAAAAAGAGCTTTCAGCTCGAATTCCGCTCAGAGTACGGAAAGGGACGTCTTGAATATCCTATTTTCGAAAACCTTAACATCTCAAGCTTCAACAACATCGTTCTCAGAAGCGGCTCGCAGAATGCTTATATCACAGACACTATGTTCACAGACGAGTTTATGACCTCGCTTGCCGCATACAGCGGAAATATGCCCGAGGTACTCGTTCAGGCATACAGACCGTGCAATCTCTATCTCAACGGCGAATATTGGGGAGTATATTTCATCAGAGAAAAGATCGACGATGACTTTATTGCCGACCATTTCGGCGTTTCCAAATCAAGCGTTACGATCATCGACTGGCCGAACTCTGTAAGCACGGGAAGCTCAAGTCAGGGCTGGAGCGAGATATGGAAAAAGATCTATACAAACAAGCTCAACTTTGCAAAGGATGAAAACTACAAGTGGCTTGCCGATCAGATAGACCTCGAAAGCTTCGCAGATATGATAATTATGCGAATGTACTCGGGCGACCAGGACCTCGGCAACATACGAGCCTTCAAATCTCCCGAATATGACGGCGGAAAATGGCATTTCATACTTTACGACAACGACATAAGCTTCAGAAGCTATTCGGCACTTCAGAATCGCTTCAATGTGTTCCTCAAGAGTAATTCTTATACAAGAACGCACGCACTTTTCAGAGCGCTTATGCAGAATTCTCAGTTTAAGGAATATTTCCTCGAGCGTCTTGCCTTCCATTTGAACACGACGATATCTCCCGAAAGCGCTCAGGCACGCTTTGACGAGATATTTGCCGAGCTTGAGCATGATATGCCCTATACGATAGAGCGCTGGAGAAATGACAACAACTCGTATATGACTCACCTCAACTCTATGGCACGCTGGAAGAAAAACTCGGACAATATGCGCTACTGGATCAGCGAAGTACGCGTAAAATGGTTTGTAAAGGATGTCGCGAAGACTCTCGGATTCGGCGCGGACGAGATCGCAAAATATATGGGCGAGGAATTCGTTAAGTATTTAAGTCAGGAATAAAAACAGCTAAAATCAAGGATCTCACCGAGAGATCCTTGATTTTTTATTTTTCATTGACAAACTCCCGCGTCTGTGCTATACTTTTTATATAAACTCCGAAAGGAAATCAGCATTATGGAAAACAGCAAGCGGCCTATAAAAAAGAAAAAGCGCGTGGGAAACTGCGAAAGCTGTGAATTTTATGACTACGATGAATTCTACGAGTCGTATTCCTGCAGAGTAAACCTCGACCAGGATGAACAGATACGCTTTCTCTCGGGCGACAGTGCACAGTGCCCGTATTATCGCTATTACGATGAATACAAGAGCGTAAACAAACAAATTTAATTTATAAACTTTATTAATAAAGAGGTAAAAAATGATTCAGTTAAACGTTTTTCCGGGCGGAAAGAAGAAGATCGTTACCTTCAGCTATGATGACGGTCATCCCAACGACGTACGCCTTCTCGAGATCTTCAACAAATACGGTGTCAAAGGAACCTTCCATTTAAACGATGAAAGAGGGGATTTCAAGGCAAGAAAGGATATCTTGCGTGAAATATATGCAGGTCACGAGATATCCTGTCATACCTCGCGCCACGGATGGCTTGACAATATGCCCAAGGCAAGTCTTATAAACGAGATATTCGAAAACCGCAGAATACTTGAAGAGGTAGCCGGCTATCCCGTAGTCGGAATGTCCTATCCTTCGGGCGCTTTTTCCGCAGAAGCAGAGGACGCACTCGCCGCTTGCGGCATAGTTTACAGCAGAACGACTGTGGCTACGATGAATTTCCTTTTCCCGAAGAACTTCCTTGAATGGCATCCCACCTGCCATCACAACGCCGCAAAGCCTCTTTGCGAGAAATTTATGGCAAGCGTCGATTCCGAGTGGTCGGGACCTATGCTCTACATATGGGGTCACGCACACGAATTCCGCTGTGAAGAGGACTGGCAGTATATAGAATCTCTCGTTGCAAGTGTTGCGGGAAGCGAAAAGATATGGTACGCCACGAACATCGAGATCTACGATTACAAGATGGCACAGCGCGCGCTCCGTGTTTCCGCCGACGAAAAGACACTCTACAACCCCTCTGCCATCGACGTATGGGTAGAAAAGAACAAGAGCGAGATCATATGTATTCCCGCTGGTAAGACCGTAAAGCTCGACCGATAAGAAATTTATAAATTTTTGATAAGGAAAGTATAATAAGGAAAGTATAAAATGATACGATTTGGCTTCTACAAGGGCGGAAAGAGAAAATGTCTGACCTTTTCGTACGATGACAACCGCAAGGAAGAAAGAGAGCTTATCCGTATTTTTAACGAGTACGGTATGAAGGGTACGTTTCATATAAATTCGTCCACGCTTGACAAAAACAGCGAGTTTATCACCTCCGCCGAGCTTCCCGAGCTCTATAAGGGTCACGAGGTAGCCGTTCACGGACTTACGCATCCGTGGCTTGACAGACTTCCTCCCGAAGAGATGGTTTACGAGGTACTTGAAGACAGAAAAAGACTCGAAACTCTTTGCGGATATCCGGTAAAAGGAATGTCTTTTCCGTTTGGTTCTTACAACGAGGACGTCATAAAGGCTCTGCCCGCACTCGGAATAAAGTACGCTCGTACCATTATTAACACCAACAAGTTTGAGCTGCCCGAGAGTTTTCTGCGTTGGCATCCTACCTGTCATCACAATAACGATATAATAAACAAAGCCGACCTCTTCAAAAAGGCACGCGCTATGAGCCTTTTCTACGTTTGGGGACACAGCTTTGAGTTCGGTGTTCGTGACAACTGGGATATTATAAAAGCATTCTGTGAAAAAATGGCTGACGATCCTGATGTCTGGTACGCAACAAACGTGGAAATATATGATTATATGACCGCTCTGCGCTCGCTCGAATTTACTGTTGACAAATCTCTTGTATACAATCCGACCGCACTTGACGTATGGATTGAAAAGGACGAAGAGCCTATCGAGATCCCCGCGGGTAAGACGGTAAAGCTCTGAACTCACATCAAAATCAAAAACCGATAGCCGAAAATATCATTTTCAGCTATCGGTTTTCCTTATTTTACGTAGATCAGCCGTTTTCCTCAATGAATTTAGCTGTGATCTCAGCCGCATCTCCCACAAATCTTGCGCACGGACGCTTTTTGTAATATTCGGGCGTGCGCGCCTCGGGGATCGGAGAATCCGCGCCCTCGATCTTGAGATTGAGAAGCTCGCGGCAGACTACCGTCTGATTTTTCTCCTTGAACTCGCCTGCAAGCTGTTGCACCTTGCGGTATAGCTCCATCTTTTCGCCGTCAGAGTCGGCAGAGGTATAGCCGTATCTCATACCGAGCACCATCAGCATTCCGCTGACAGCTCCGCATACCTCTCGAAGCCTACCCATTCCGCCGCCGAATGGCGATGATATTTTAAGTGCGACTTCTCTTTCAAATCCGAGCTCCTCGGCAAAGGTAAGGAAAACTGCCTGCGCGCAGTTGAAGCCATTCACGAAATTCATTTCAGCCTCAACGCGGTACTGCTCGGGAGTTTTTTTAAGCTTATTCATATCCGTCATCCTCCGATTTTTATTCGGGCTTATATGGGAAGGATGGCATCGGCTCAAGCTTGAACTTGTTTATACGGTTTAAATAGTCGATACGCGCCTTTTTAGCCTCGTCCTCGCACACACCCGTGCGAATATATTTATCGAGCATAGCGTAAGTAAATCCGAGATTATCCTCATCGGTCTTACCGCAAAGTCCGTCCGACGGAACCTTTTTTACGATATACTCGGGAAGTCCGACCTCTATACCGAGCTCAACGACCTCGGCGACCATAAGATTTGCAAGCGGACTGAAATCTCCTGCCGCATCGCCGTATCTTGTCGAATATCCTACAAAGTCCTCGGAAAGATTGCAGGTATTTACCACTCTTCCGTTATTTGACTGCGAAACGGCGTAAAGCACGGACATACGTACTCTCGGTGCAAGATTTATGCGTGTCTGATTTGATATCTCGCCGATCTCGCCCACGATAGATGCCATAAGAGCATCGTAGCCCTCTTTTATGTTGATTTCGAAGCTCTTTATGCCGAGAAAATCAACAAGCTCGCGTGCTACGTCTATATCGCTCTGCACGCCGTTGGGCATAAGAACGCCGATAACTCTCTCTTTTCCGAGTGCGCGCACGCAAAGAGCTGCCGCAACCGAGCTGTCCTTACCGCCCGAGATACCGAGCACGGCATTACAGCCCTTTCCGTTTTTTTCAAACCAATCCTTGATCCACAGAGTAACGTCGTCAAGTACTTTTTTTGCGTCAAAACTCATAATAATATATCTTCCTTTCGGTATTTACGCCTGAGATCTTTTGTTTTTAAGTGCAACGATAGCGCAGGCTATGCCCACTATAGCCGCCGAAATAGCCGCTATGATTCCGATAATAACTATCATCGGTACGTTGCTTTCGCTGATGCTTTCGGTGATCGCCTCTCCGTTTATTGTGGACGGATAAGCAAAGATCTCGTTTCTCTTCCATTTAATATAAAATTCGCTGTTTTCGGTAAGCTCGATCTTTTCGCCGGGAAGGTATGTATTACCCTTGCCGTCTGTCCAGCCGAGAGCGGTCATTTCACCCGACGTGCGGTCATATTCGGGTACTGTAATCGTCTTGCCCGACTTAACGTACATTCTTTCGCCGCCGAATTTAACGATTATCTCGCCGTCCGCAGGATTTTTATCTGCCGAAACTCTTACCGTAGTGTAATTTTTATATATTTCAACACCCTCGTCGCTCTTTCCTACTATCATGATCGAGTTTGCCGCTCCCTCTCTCATATCGAGGTCCTTTGCGTCGACCGTGAACGAAACGATCTTTCCGTCCTGCTTCATCTGTCCGAGAAGGATGCCGTTTACGTATACGTTGATCTTATCCGCGTTCTTCATTTCAACGCTCAGCGTAATATTCTTTTCGTTTATATCAAGCAGATAATCGCTTGCACAGCCGAAAACGGTCAGCTTATCTCCTTCAAGAGTCTTGCCCGATGCACTCACTATGATCTCGGCTCTTCCCGTTTTACTGAAATTTATATCCTCGATACCCGTATCGCGGAGCGAAAGCTGCTCGTTCATCCACGCGACTCTGTTATACATAAAGGTTCTGAAGGTTTGGAATTCAGCCTCGAAGCTTTCGCACTTCTGATCCTTAAGATTCCAGTTGTTACGTCTGTCGTTAATAAGCTCAAAATCGGCTTCGGCTTCTTCCTTTATTATATCGTAGTAAAGATCGATAGATCCGAGCATTTCGTCTATCGCGGGAGCAAGTTCAAACCATCTTTCCTTGAGCTTTGTCATAAAGTAGGGGTCTTCATACAGCTCTCTCCACCATTTTGCACGGCTCTTGAGAGTTTCGCCAAACCAAGAATCGTATGGCATCCAGTGCGCTCTGAGCACGAGCTGGTTGTCACTTCCGTTATCGAAGTCCCAGCAAGGTCCGAAATTGATCTTGCCGCCGTCGATGTAGAAGAAGTTACTGTAAACACCGAATTCGATATTCTTATATATGTTGAAAACTATCCAGTAATCGACCATAGAATCAACGTCAACGTATTCGCTGTAGTGCTTACCCTTCGAATTATAGAAGGTATCCGAGCAAAGAGCCTCTTCAAAATCGTTTACAAGGTCCTTTACGAATTTATACATTTCGGGGTTTGTCTCAAGTGCTACGGGATCGTCGAGCTGTACCGGAATTTCAAGTATATCCGTTCTGAATTTCGTCGTTTCGTTATCGTATCGCTCGTCGTATTCTATCAGATATCCCGATGTTATATCAAGGCGAGAGGTATCGTAGTAGTCCGATATCTTATATCCCTCAAACTTACCCGACGTCACCCATTCGAGGTTGTTTTTCATCTTATCGGAAAGCGCATTTGCCTCTTCGGTGGTCATCTTTTCAGCCTTTGCTATATTAAACGCAACCTCCTTTGCGATATCGCCCCAGTCCTGAATATCGACCTTGTTCTTTGCGATGTCGAGAGTCTGCGTTATCTGATAAAGACCCATATACTTATCGTCTCTTATAACTCTTATCCAGGTGCTCTTTGTATAATACATACCGAGAGTTGCAGAGAAATCGTAAGCAAGCTTATTTCTGAGGTGTGTAGCGTCGAAAATATTGCTGAGCAGATACCACTCATCCGAGCTTCCGAGCCCGAAAAGGTCGCATTTTTCCTCAAGCTCTATACGGAAAGCGTACTTTCCTGTTATTCCGACAGCCTGGTTGGTAAACGTAGAGTTGCCTCTTGCGCGCAGCTTTATATTTACGTACTCATCGCCTGTGTAAATATTCTCGTACTGAGCATATCTGTCCGCAAGCTCTATCTTCATCTTTGCCTTGTAGGTCTGAGTCTTTGCAAATACTCTTCGATTGGTGTCAAGATAGACCGTAGATATCGAAGTCGGTTTAGTTTCTGTCTTGATGTCTTCTGCATTTTCTGCGGCTATTGCCATACTCGAAAACGAAAGAAGCAGTGTTACCGCACACAAAAGAATTGCGGCGATGCGTATAAATTTCTGCATAGGGAATAAGCTCCTTCTTTATTGTACTTGCTTTAGTTTAATATCAAAACGCAAAAAAGTCAACAGAAAGTGTAAAAAATTTTATAAATCTTAAAAAAACTTTAAATATCATAGTGACTTTAGAAGAATTTTGTGGTATTATTAGTCTGCGTATAACAAAATCCCCACTGAAAGGATAACATAGGATAATATAAATGAAAGAGATCATACTTTGCAAATACGGTGAAATAGTACTCAAGGGACTCAACAAGCCCTATTTTGAGAGCGCGCTCACCAAAGAAATGAAATTCCGTATTGCACCTGCGGGAGAATTTGAATTTTTCCACTCGCAGTCCGTGCTCTACGTATCCCCGAAAAACGAAGACTGCGACATCGACCTTGCCGTAGAGCTTGCAAAAAAGGTATTCGGTATCGCGACCGTTGCCCGCGCCGCTGAGTGCGAAAAGAATATGGATGCGATAATCAAGACCGCTGTTGAATACCTCCCCGAAAAGCTCCGCGGATACAAGACCTTCAAGGTCAACGGCAAGCGCGGCGACAAGCGTTTTCCGCTCACATCTCCCGAGATAGCACGCGAGGTAGGCGGCGCTATCTGCGACGTTATGCCCGAGATCGACGTTGATCTTATAGATCCCGAGATCACCGCTATGGTCGAGATAAGAGAAGATTCCGCTTACATCCACGCAGGAAGTGAGCGCGGAGCGGGCGGAATCCCCTACGGCACCTGCGGAAAGGCGACTCTCCTGCTTTCGGGCGGAATCGATTCCCCGGTTGCCGGATATATGATGGCTCGCCGCGGTGCGGCTATCGAAGCCGTTCATTTCGAGTCCTTCCCCTACACAAGCGAGCGCGCCGAGGAAAAGGTCGCCGAACTTGCATCGCTTATCTGCGAATACACGGGAAGAATGCGTATGCGCGTCATCTCCATGACCGAAATTCAGGAGGAAATGACGAAAAAGATCAACGAGGAGTATTTCACACTTCTTCTGCGCCGCTCTATGATGCGTCTTGCCGCACGTGCCGCAAGGGCAGGCGGTGCTATCACACTTGTAACCGGCGAATCTCTCGGACAGGTAGCAAGTCAGACAATGCCCGCTCTCGTCGTTACCGACAGCGCAGTTGATATGCCCGTGCTCCGTCCGCTTATCGGTATGGACAAGGAAGAGATCATCACTATCGCCCGCAAGATAGACACGTTCGAGACCTCCATTCAGCCCTTCGAGGACTGCTGTACGGTATTCACACCCAAGCACCCGAAGACCCGTCCCGAGCTCGAAAAGGTGCTCGCCGAAGAGGCAAAAATGGACTTTGCGTCTCTCGAGGACAAGGCGTTTGCAAATCTCCGCATCCGCGAGATACGCCGTGCCATCGACAACGCCTTATCTTAATATAAAAACATCAAATTAACTAATATAGAAGGACATAAAAATGGGATATTTTTTTCTGGCACTTGCGCTTATTGCGGGTGCCGCCAAGGGATTCTGCGGTAAAAAGATAAGCTCACGTCTGGGCGGATACGGTGACGCAGCTCTTTCAAATTTCATAAGAATGATAATATGCGTAGCTGTCGGACTCGTTCTGGCGCTTTCGCAATCGGGAAATTTCTTTGCCGAGACGAGCACGTGCACCATACTTTGCGCTTTACTCTCGGGAGTGGCGACCGCTTCATTTATAGTAAGCTGGGTAATTTCCATTCGCAAGGGTGCCTTCGTTATGGTCGACGTCTTTCTCACTCTCGGTGTGGGAATAACGCTTTTACTGAGCAGAATATTTCTTAACGAGCACATCCGCGCAAACCACATTATAGGCTTTATCATTCTTGCTGTAGCTGCATACGTTATGTGCTCTTACAGTCAGAAGCTCAGCGGGAAAATGACCTTTTCATCTCTGCTGCTTCTCATACTCTGCGGTGTTTCAAACGGTCTTGCCGATTTTTCGCAAAAGCTCTTCGTTCACACCACAGAAGGAGAAAGTGCGGCGGTATTCAATTTCTATTCTTACGTCTTTTCCTCCGCCGTTCTTCTTGTCGCATATTTTATCTTCAAAAAGAAGGAAAAGGGTGTTGAATCGGTATTTGCCACATCCTACGCAAAAAAGCTTCTTATCTACATAGCGGTAATGGCTGTAATGCTTTTTGTCAACTCTTATTTCAAGACGCTTGCCGCCGGCCGTCTTGCTTCCGCTCTTCTTTATCCCTTGAATCAGGGCTCTGCGCTTATTCTTGCGCTCTTTATGGGAGCCGCTTTCTTCAAGGAAAAGATAACTCCGCGCTGCCTTGTCGGTATCGCAATGGCGTTCGCGGCGCTCTTTATAATCAACGTTTTGTAAAAATCATCAAGTGCACGAGCGTACCTCACGGCTTTAATGCTTTTCAAGGTGCGCTCGGATTTTATTTTCGGATATAATAAACGCTCGGGATCAAGAATCTTAACCGCATATGAAATTTAATACTTGACAACACCCGAAAACCGCGCTATAATATAAGGTAATGTTTATATAAAAGACAATAAGGAAGGAAAAATGTCATGAAATGGACATCTGTTAACGATATTCGCGAAAAATATCTTTCTTTTTTCGAATCTAAAGGTCATCTTCGCCACAAGAGCTTCCCTCTCGTGCCGATAAATGACAAATCTATTCTGCTTATAAACGCAGGAATGACTCCTCTTAAAAAATATTTCACGGGTGAGGAAGAGCCTCCCCGTCACAGAATGACTACCTGCCAGAAGTGTATCCGTACACCCGACATCGACCGCGTTGGTATCACGGCACGTCACGGTACTTACTTTGAAATGCTCGGAAACTTCTCCTTCGGCGATTACTTCAAAAAAGAGGTAATTCCGTGGGCGTGGGAATTCTGTACCAAGGTCATCGAGCTTCCCGAGGAGCGCATTTGGGTAACAGTTTATCTTGAGGACGACGAGGCTTACGATATCTGGACCAAAGAGGTCGGCATTCCCGAAGAGCGAGTAGTCCGTCTCGGCAAAGAGGACAACTTCTGGGAACACGGAAGCGGACCCTGCGGACCCTGCTCTGAGCTTCACTTCGACCGCGGCGAAGAATTCGGTTGCGGCAAGCCCGACTGCAAGCCCGGCTGTGACTGCGACAGATATATGGAATTCTGGAACCTCGTTTTTACGCAGTTTGACAACGACGGTAACAACAATTATACACGTCTTGCAAAGCCCAACATCGACACAGGTATGGGTCTTGAGCGTCTTGCCTGCATTATGCAGGGTGTAAACAACCTCTTTGAGGTCGACACCGTTCAGAATATTATGAAGGCTATCGTTGACAAGGCAGGCGTAAAATACGGCGATGATCCCAAAAAGGACATTTCTCTGCGCGTTATCACCGACCACGTCAGAGGCTCTACCTTTATGATCTGCGACGGCGTTTCTCCCTCCAACGAGGGCAGAGGCTACGTTCTCCGCAGACTTCTCCGCCGTGCGGCAAGACACGGCAGAATGCTCGGCATCAAGGGCAACTTCCTTGCCGACATCGCTGCAGTAGTTGCACGCGAAAACTATTCCGAATACCCCGAGCTTACCGAAAAGCTTGAATATATCAGCAAGGTAATTTCCATTGAGGAGAGCCGTTTTGCATCTACAATCGACTCGGGACTCGCTATTCTCAGCGGTGTTATCGAAAAGGTAAAGGCAGATGGCGGCGACAAGCTTCCCGGCGAAGACGTATTCCGTCTTTACGACACCTTCGGATTCCCGATCGACCTCACAAGAGAGATCGCTGCCGAAGCAGGTCTTGCTATCGACGAGGAGACCTTCCTTGTGCTCATGAAGGAGCAGAAGACCCGTGCAAAGGAAGCAAGAGCCAATATCAGCGGTTGGAGCGAAGCTTCCAAGGGACTTCTTGAAAGCTTCACGGCTACCGAATTTGTCGGATACACCGAAAACGCATGCGAGGCAAAGGTTATCGGCATAATCTCCGACGATATGCAGCTCGAAACCGTAAACGAAGGCGAATTCTCGCTCATTCTCGACAAGACCGTATTCTACGGCGAAGGCGGCGGTCAGGTCGGCGACAGCGGTAAGATCACACTCGGTGACACCGTTATAAACGTTTACGACACCAAAAAGACAAACGGCGTATACATTCATATGGCATCTATCGTGAGCGGAACGCTCTCTGTCGGCGACACCGTCAAAGCAGAGATCGACCTCACCCGTCGCGAAGCGATCCGCAGAAACCACTCTGCTTGCCACCTTCTTCAGGCGGCTCTGCGCGAGGTTCTCGGCGCACACGTTGAGCAGGCAGGCTCTTACGTTGACGATCACAGACTCCGTTTCGACTTCTCCCACTACGAGGCAGTAAACGCTCAGCAGATCGCCAAGGTCGAAGCACTTGTAAACGCTCACATTCTCGCCGGCGAAGCTGTTGAAACAGTTGAAACCGACATCGAAAGCGCAAAGAAGGCAGGCGCTATGGCACTCTTCGGAGAAAAGTACGGCGCAACTGTAAGAATGGTCAAGATGGGCGACTTCTCGACCGAGCTTTGCGGAGGTACACATATCACAAACACTGCAAAAGCAGGTCTTTTCAAGGTAATTTCCGAATCCTCTGTAGCTGCCGGCGTACGCCGTATTGAAGCTACCACCGGTCTCGGAGTCCTCGAGCTTCTCAGCGGCAAGGACGATCTTATCACCGAAACCGCCAAGGAAATGAAGCTTGCCAACACAGCAGACCTTGCAAAGCGCGCATCTCAGCTCCAGAGCGAGCTCAAGGGCGCGAAGTCCGAGATCGAAGCGCTCGAGTCCAAGATCGCATCTTACGAATTCGGCGAAACCGAAAAGTCTGCTATAGACGTAAACGGCATCAGCGTTATCGCTTCCCGTCTTGACGGCGTAAGCGTTGACTCTGCCCGCAATCTCTGTGACGGTGTTCGCGAAAAGAATCCCGCAAGTATTACTCTTCTTGCCCTCGTTGCAAACGACCGACTGAATTTCGTCTGCGTATGCGGAGCCGATGCCGTTAAGCGCGGTGCAAACGCCGGAAAGATCGTCAAAGAGATCGCAACCATCTGCGGCGGCGGTGGCGGCGGACGCCCCGACAGCGCAACAGCCGGTGCCAAGGATCTCTCAAAGATTGCCGACGCTCTCGCGGCAGTTACTGCGACTGTTGAGAAGTATATTAAGTAATCAAAGGCTCTGCCTTTGGAATCTGCTGAGGGTTTTGCCCTAAGAACCCACCAAGAAACTTTTTATAAAAAGTTTCCTGGATCTTCAAAAACTTTAATAAAAGGAAAGAAACATCTTTTTAAGTAAAGTTTTGGTCGAGCTTTTTCAAAAGTTCACAGGGGTTCTTACGGGACGGAGTCCCCTGAGTCGCGTGTTCCCCATGGCGCGAAACTCATTTTATTTTCTAAAAAAATAAAAAACTCGACAATGGCAGGTTCTTATAAGGATGTTTGGTTTTCCTTGTAGGGACCGGCGGTCTCACTTCGGTTCGGTCCCGCCACGGCTCTGACAGCCATTTAGGCTGTCATTCACTACCGTGGACGCCGCTTCGCTACCTCGACGGTCCAAAAATGCATAATTGCTCAGCAGAAGACAAAGATTAACCCCGACAGATTTTTTGAGGTCTGTCGGGGTTTCGTGTTTATATTATTATGTTTTTTAAAAAATCTTCGGCTTCCCGAGTGGTCTTGAACGATTCTTTATATTTATGTCTAGCAAGGATATTATATAGTTTTCCTAAATAATTAGGTTTACTTATTTCCCTTGCTTTATAAAGAGCCTCTTTAGCCTCAAC
>JAFXJH010000025.1 GCA_017532425.1 Clostridia bacterium
CTTCAAAAGGGTTTCACCCTTTGGAATCCCACTTAAACCTTTTTTGAAAAAAGGGTTTAAGAATCCCAAAAACTTTACTGAAAAGAAAAGCAAAGACCGTACAAGTCACATCAAAGTGGCGTGTACGGTCTTGTTTTTAAAGCTCTTCAAAAGGGTTTCACCCTTTGGAATCCCACTTAAACCTTTTTTGAAAAAAGGGTTTAAGAATCCCAAAAACTTTACTGAAAAGAAAAACAAAGACCGTACAAGTCACATCAAGGTGGCGTGTACGGTCTTATTTTTTAAAGCTCTTCAAAAACGTATTTTTCTATTACGTCTTTATTATATTCTATATTTTTTGCAAGCTCGGAGAATTTCTTTGCGAACTTTTGCGAGTTTACGTAGGTAACGAATTTTTCAAACTGCTTACTGTCTGTCGTTGAAGCATACGCCTTTTCGGGAAGGTCAAACTTCTTTATAATATAGTAGCAATCGTCATTTTCGCAAAGTCTTACCTCGTTTTCTTCCATTTCGAGTGCGGCTACTGTTACGGTTGACGAATGAGAGGTATAGTCATCCGCGCTTATATAGAATCCGTTAGGTGTGTTCGAAAGCGAAAATCCGAATTCCTCCATATATTTTACCATAAGGTCGTTCATATTCGCGCCGTCGCGTGCTTCCTTATATACGCTGTCTGCCTTTTCCGTGACGGCAGCCTTTTCATCATCGGTAAGCTTTTCGGTGAGATACATACCCATAGAGTCTGTCTTTCTTGTGCCGTCATCGTTGTAAACGTATTTTATGTTTTTAAGAAACATAACGTACTTTACGCGCGCGTAATAGGTATTGTAGTACTCATCAAGCTCTGCCTCGCTTGCGGTCTCCTTACCTCTGATTTCATCGTAAAGGTATTCATAAACGGCAAGATATTTTTCCTCGGCTGTAAACACCTCTTTTATTTCGCTGACCGTCATACCGTATTTCGATTTAAGCACCTTTGCGTATTCTGATCTGCTTCCGTAGTAGCCTATCTGCGAGTTGATATCCTCGTTTATTGATTTCTTCGTTTCATCGCTCAGCTTGAGACCAAGTTCATCAAACAGAACCATTCCCACAAGATAGAAATCTATTCTCGTTTTTATCTGTGTGGAAATATATTCTCCGTTTGTTACACCCGCGTCATTCATACTTGCCCAGTATTCGGGAGTATCCTTTACGTCAGAGTAATGCTCGAGATAATAATCCTTCCAGTTTTTCATCCAGTAAGAGTACATACCTTCTGTGATCTCGTATCCCTTGTATTCAAGCGCGATCTTTTTCTTACCGCCGCACGCCGAAAGCATGGGGACAAGCATAATCACCGCAAGAAGGAGTGCAGTAGCACGTGTAAATTTACTTTTTTTCATAGCAGTTCCTTTCAGAGCTCATATACTGTTTAACTAATTTTATCAGATATATTTCAGTTATTCCAACCGTTTTCATTGACTATTTGTATATAATCCTTTAACATTTTTTCGGCGCAATCGAGATTCGACTCGTTTTTAAGAGGTTTACACGAAACAGAGGGAGAGGAGCCCGTGCTGAGCAGTATCCTTCCGTTGTTTTTAGCGGCAAGAGCCGACCACGCAGAGGCATTCATCTTTGCGGGCACGAAAAGCACTCCTCTTGTCTGCGCGGTTATTTTCGAGAATCCCATTTCCGAGCCAAGCGCGCGTATAAGCGATATTCTGAGCAGATTATCCGTAACCTTCGGCATATCGCCGTATCTGTCTATAAATTCGTCTGCCACGTCATAGAGATCGTCTTTATTGTTTATAAGAGATATCTTTCTGTAAGCATCGATTCTTTGTGCCGAGCCCGAGATATAGCTTTCGGGAATATACGCGTCTATGCCCATATTGACCGTACATTCAACGCGCTTCTTAACGGTCTCGCCCTTTTCCTCGAGTACCGCCTCATTGAGAAGCTTCATATACAGTTCGTATCCTACGCTTGACAGATGTCCGTGCTGCTCCGCACCGAGAATATTTCCCGCGCCTCGTATTTCCATATCGCGCATAGCAACCTTGAAGCCCGCTCCGAATTCGGTAAAGTCGCGTATTGCCGCAAGACGCTTACTGGCAACCTCGGTGAGGACCTTACCTTCGTTATAGGTGAAATATGCATACGCTCTTCTGCTTGAGCGTCCTACTCTTCCCCTTATCTGATGAAGCTGTGAAAGTCCCATCTTATCGGCATCCTCTATTATTAGGGTATTTGCATTCGGAATATCGACACCCGTTTCGATTATAGTCGTACAAACGAGTATATCGGTCTCTCCGCTTATCATCGTCTGCCATATATCCGAAAGGTCTTCCTTATCCATCTGACCGTGTGCCACACGCACTACCGCATCGGGAAATTCCTGCGAAATACGTGCAGACAGCGGATACATTCTTTCAACGTTATTACAAAGATAAAATACCTGTCCGCCTCTGTGAAGCTCTTTATTTATTGCCTCGTATATTATCGAGGTATCGTGCTCTGTAACGTATGTCTGAACGGGAATTCTGTCACCCGGTGCTTCTTCAAGCACCGACATATCTCTGATACCGCTCATCGCCATATTGAGCGTTCTCGGTATCGGAGTTGCCGTAAGTGTCAGGAAATCGACGTTTCCCACCATTTTCTTGAGCTTTTCCTTCTGAACAACGCCGAAACGCTGTTCCTCGTCGACGATAACAAGACCGAGGTCCTTGAAATCTATATCTGACGAGAGGATCCTATGTGTACCTATAAGAATATCGACCTCTCCGCGCTTAACCGCACGCAGTATCAGATCCTGCTGCTTTGGCGGTACTACGCGCGAAAGCATCTCGACTTTTATCGGGAAGCCTCTCATTCTTGACGAAAACGTACGGAAATGCTGCATTGCGAGAATAGTTGTCGGAACGAGCACAGCTACCTGCTTTGCGCCTGCGACCGCCTTGAACGCCGCACGCAGAGCCACCTCTGTTTTTCCGTATCCTACGTCTCCGCAGAGAAGTCTGTCCATCGGATATGGCTTTTCCATATCTCTGCTGACCTCTTCGATCGCTTCAAGCTGTCCTTCCGTTTCCTCGTATTCGAAGCTATCCGCAAATTCACGGGTGAGCGCATCGTCCGGGCCGAAGGAATGTCCCGGTCGTCTCAGTCTTGCGGCGTAAAGCTGTATAAGCTCCTTCGCCATTTCCTTTGCCGCCGCTTTGACCTTGTTTTTGGTCTTTATCCACTCTCCGCCGCCCATTTTGGAAAGTCTTACCTCACCGTCTGCGGCGCCTGCGCCTATATATTTAGATATCGTTTCAAGCTGATTGCAGGGCAGATACAGCATATCTGTTCCCGCATATTTGATCTTTACAAAATCCTTGCGCACACCTGCGACCACAAGGCTTTCAAGTCCGAGATACTGACCTATTCCGTGATTTACGTGAACTACGTAATCGCCCACGCTCAGCTCGCTGTACGAAAGTATCGCATCTCCCGACGCCTTTTTGATCTTACTGCTTCTTGCCGTATGCTTTGTCTTTCTCACCGCCTGAACACCCGACCTGCAGGCTGACAGAAAGGCTACCTTCATTTCTGTAAACTCAAATCCCGCAATTCCGGGCGCGCACACGAGAGTAAGCTGTGCCTCCCCGTCGTCTGACATCGACGATCTTATTCCTCTGTCGGCAAGCATTCCGCTCGTATTTCTCATACTCGGCTCACCCTCGCAGGCTACAGTCACCGCAAAGGATAGGTTATAGTAATTCTCTATTTCTTCGCAAAGAAGATCGAAATTATCCGCGTATCCCGCTACCTGCTTCGTGCGGAAATTAAATATTCCGAGAAGGCGCACATCCGCTCCGAGCGATACCGCAAATGCGTCTATAACTATATTTTTATGCTCGTACAGAGTTGCGGCAAGCTCTTCCTTGCATACGAAAAGCTCGGAAAAATCGGAAATAAGCAGCTTGTTTTCAAGCAGCATCTTTATATCCTCGCTCTGCTGCCATTCAAAGGTCTTTGCGCGCTCGAGACATGCGGGAAGCTCTACCGTAATATAAAGGCTATCCTCATCAAAATAGTCGAAAAGCGTCGCCTTTTCGGGATAAACGTAGGTTATATACTTGTCTATACAGGAAAGATCGTGTCCTATCTCAAGTGCCTCAGCCTCTATCGAAAGTTCTGATGCCGCGCGGTCATCCTTGATTTTTCTGACCTGTTCCCTGATTTTTTTGGAAAGCTCCTTTTTCTGCGCATCCGTGGCGATTACCTCACGAACGGGAGACACCGACATCTCTTCTATATCGTCGAGCCTTCTCTGGCTTATTATATCGAAATAGCTCATTCTGTCTATTTCAGTATCGTAAAATTCTATTCTTATCGGAGCTTCGTATTTGGGTGCGTATATATCGAGAATATCGCCTCGTTTTGCGTACTGTCCGGGCGCATCCACGATCTCAACCTTTTTGTATCCGCCCTTTTCGAGCTTTGACACCACGTCTGCTATCTCGTAATTTTCTGCATAATAAAGCGTGAACGAGGTCTCGAGCAGACGCTGCTTCGGCACGGTATACTGCATTGCGGCATCGGATGTCGCTATTATAGCGTCGCACGAATTCTCTGCCGCCGCAAAGAATACTCCGAGACGCTCATGCTCGGTTTCGTGAGAAGCGTACACGTTTCTGAGAACGAAATCTCTTGAGAAAAAGGGCTTTACGTTAAGTCCGAGCGAAGTCAGCGCACTTACCATATGCATAACCTCTTTTTCGCTTCTTACGAAAACAAGTGCAGGCGTTGTCTTTATTGCTCTGTCCTCTATCGCCGATGCAATAAGCGCAACTGTAGCACCTTCGCACAGTCCGTTTACAAGCACGGGAAACTGTCTTGCTCTTCTTTTATTTACTTCGCTCATAAGAGATTGATACTCTCTTGATGCTCTGAGTGCATTAAAAACTTGCTTCATTTGATTCTCCTTTTCTCAGAAACCCTTTTTGAAAAAAGGGTTTAAACCAAATTACAAGGAATTTGGTTGAACTTTCCCAAAAACTTTTCTGAACTAAGGACAAATAGCTTTTAGAAAAGTTTTGGTCGAGCTTTTTCAAAAGCTCGCAGGGTTTCTTAAGGGACGGCGTCCCTTAAGTCGCGCAGTCCTCATCGCGCGAAACTACTTTTTTGTTTCCTTTTTGGAAAAAAGGGTTTAAACCAAATTACAAGGAATTTGGTTGAACTTTCCCAAAAACTTTTCTTAAAAGAAAAAATCCTACTTGTTTTAGAAAAGTTTTTGAAGTTCCAAGAAACTTTTTTCAAAAAGTTTCTTGGTGGATCCAATGGCAGAGCCCTTGGCAGGTTTCCTAGGGCAACGCCCTATGTTTGCCTTTTTAAAAAAAGGTTTCAAAAACTTTTCTAAAAAGAAATA
>JAFXJH010000026.1 GCA_017532425.1 Clostridia bacterium
CTTGACATAAGCTTTTTCAACTGATATAATTCTTTTGTAAGATTTCCTAATATAAAAAGCGAGGGTATCTATATGAAAATAACGAACGTCAACACGTATTTCGTGCGCCCGCGTTGGGGCTTTGTGGAAATAGAAACGGACGTAGGTCTTGTCGGATGGGGCGAGGCTGTTCTTGAAGGTCACGCGGCATCCGTGCTTGCCTGTGTAAACGAAATGAAGGACTATCTTATCGGCAAGGATCCTTCCGACATCGAGGGGCTTTGGTCGACTATCTACCGTGCGGGATTTTACCGCGGCGGCGGTGTTATGATGAGCGCGATATCGGGCATAGATCAGGCGCTTTGGGACATCAAGGGAAAGTATTTCGGTGCTCCCGTATGGCAGCTTATGGGCGGAAAATGCCGTGACAAGGTAAAGGTCTATTCATGGATAGGCGGCGACCGTCCATCCGACGTCGGAAAGGCTGCCAAGGAAAAGATGGACGACGGCTTTACCGCTATCAAAATGAATGCGACCGAAGAGCTTCAGATGATCGATTCTTACGACAAGATCGACGCTGTACTTGAAAGAGTTGCCGCTATCCGCGAAAGCTGCGGAAAGTATTTCGGAATCGCTATAGATTTCCACGGCAGAGTTCACAAGCCTATGGCTAAGGTTCTTGCAAAGAAGCTTGAGGAATTCGATCCTATGTTCATAGAGGAGCCCGTGCTTTGTGAGAGCATGGAAGCATTTGCCGAGATCGCCGCTGCCTGCAACATTCCGATCGCCACCGGCGAGCGTCTCTTCTCGAGATACGATTTCAAGCGTCTTTTCCACGCCGGCGGCGTAGATATAATTCAGCCCGACCTCTCTCACGCGGGCGGTATAACCGAGGTCAAGAAGATAGCTTCTATGGCAGAGGCATACGATATAGCTATTGCGCCCCACTGTCCTCTCGGACCTATCGCTCTTGCGGCTTGTCTCTGCGTTGACGCTACAAGCTACAACGCGGTAATTCAGGAGCAGAGCATCGGAATCCATTACAACGTAGGCAAGAGCGTGCTCGACTACGTTCACAACAAGGAAGACTTCAAATTTACCGACGGATACGTCGAGCTTCCGAAGATTCCCGGAATCGGAGTAGAAGTAAATCGCGAGCTTGTCATTGAAGAAAACAAAACTCCGCATAACTGGAAGAATCCCGTTTGGCATCACGCTGACGGTAGCGTTGCGGAGTGGTAAGGCCACATCTTCCGCATATCTGATTTAATAAAAAAGCAATATCACTCCGAATATATATTTCGGAAATGATATTGCTTTTATTTTTAGTCAAACACCAAAAACACTCTTCAGTTCTTTCATTTTTTCTTCGCTCGGTACTGAAAAAACGTGTGCTTCCCTTCCGAGCGCGCTATACTTATGCTCGCCCATCGTGTGATACGGAAGCAGCTCGATCTTTTCGGGATATCCGTTTTCATCAAAAAAGCTCTTTATATCCCGCATTTCATCTGCAGTATCGTTCACACCCGGAATTATCGGTATTCTAACCCACACACGCGTGCCCGAAGCAAGTAGCTTTTTCAGATTTTCGAGGATAAGCTCGTTACCTACACCCGTATATTTTTTATGCTTTTCGCTGTCAAAGCATTTTATGTCATACAGAAAGAGGTCTGTATATGGGAGAATTTTCTCAAATCGCCCATACTGAACATAACCAGCGGTATCCACGGCGGTATTTATATCGTTTTCTTTGCATTTTTCAAGCAGTTCACAGAGAAAATCGATCTGAAGCATACATTCTCCGCCCGAAAAGGTTACTCCGCCGTCCGAGCTTTTATAAAACGGAGCGTCCGAAAGAATTTCGTCCATTATTTCATCCGAGGTATATTCCCTGCCCTTTATCCTGCGCGCGTCGGCAGGGCAATAGAGTGCACATTTTCCGCAAAGATTGCAGTTTTCAAAGCCGTTTTTGCATTTTTCCATGCACTTTCCGCACGAAATACATTTTTCTCTGTAAACAAGAAGTTCTCTTTCAAAGCTTTGGCTTTCGGGGTTATGACACCATGCGCAGCGGAGATTACAGCCCTTGAAGAATACGGTGGTACGCAGACCGGGTCCGTCCACGAACGAGGAATGCTCGATATTAAATATTATTCCCTTATTTTCCATCAGCAGCCCTTTACCGTTCTGTTCAGTATCTCGGTTTGATGCTGATCTCCGAGATCGACGAAGTTATCCGAATATCCCGAAACGCGCACCTTGAGGCTACGGTATTTTTCGGGAGCTTTGCGCGCTTCGATCAGTTCTTCCTTTGTAACGTAGTTAAGCTGAACGTGAATACCGCCGAGACGGAAATATTCTTCTATCATCAGACAGACCTTCTCAAAATACTCATCGTTTTTCATAAGCAGACCGTCTATCATCATATTGCAAACGTTTGGTCCGCAAAGTATTCCCATCGGATCCATCTGTGCAATCGATCTCATAAGAGGAAGCAGTCCTTTTCTGTCTTTTCCGCCCGCCTGACCCGTGCCTACCATAAAGCCCTCTCCCTTATACCGTCCGTCGGGAGTTGCGTCTGTCATTGAGCCGTATACCATATGGTGAGGATTATATCCCGCAAGCGTTCCGATAAGAATTCTCGCGCCGTTTCTGAGCTTACGGTCCTTTGTAATATTATAAAGCTCTGTTGTAAAGCGCTGTGCCATTTCATCTGAAAGCGGATCGTTATTTCCGAAGAATCTTCCCTCTTTGAGTATTTCTGTGCGCAGATCGCTGTCGCTCTGCCAATCGTTTTTCATTGTCTCGACAAGATGCGCCATATCGGTGCGCTTTTCATCGAAAACAAACTGCTTTATTATCGAAAGCGAGTCTATAACGCAGGTTATGCCCATAGCCTCAATTCCGCCGATCTTATGTTTACAGCCGTATTGTGTCGGAGATTTTGCGTTTTCTATACATCCGTCGAGCAGAAATGCGCTAAGCACGTTTATATCCTTTGAGCGCATATCACTGAACTTATCGTGATAGTCAAGTATTATATCAAAATCCTTTTTGAGCTCCTCTCTGTATATTTCGTAAAACTCATCGAAGGTACTGCACTTTATTATATCGCAAGTTCTGTTATACAGCGTATTTGTAAGAGAGCGGGCAATATTTACCGTGAGACCTCCCATAAAGAGAGCACCCGGGAAGGAGGGCTCGTTGCATCCGCACATAGTATATCTTACAGCGTCGCTGTAAGTAAATCCACAGATATCCATAAGTGCTTTTATTCTCGGTTCGTCGTTTACGAAAGCAAATCGCTTATTCTTATCATTTCTCTCGCAGTCGAGCATAAATCTGAGGACCTCGTACGGTGTTTTCTTCGTCCAACGCAGAGATATTGCAGGGCGTCGGATATCAAGCTCCATAAGCGTCTCAACGAGAAGCCTTGAAAGATCGGTGAAACCGTCCTCTCCCTTTTCCGTATAGCCGCCTATAGCAAAATGGCACTCGGCTGTACGGTTTGCGTGAACGTGTCCTGCCGGAGTATGGTTACTCAAATGAACGAAAAACTCGCCCACGAGATCCTTCGCTTCATCTCTTGTGATAACACCATCTCTTATATCCTTTTCGTAGAGCTTCCACAGAGTTCTATCGATAGTGCCCACGCTATCGGGGAGAAACTGGAAGCAGAAGATTATACACTGAAGTCCCTCGTAGAAGGTTTCCGCCTTCTTTCTCGGCACTCTTCGGCAGATCTCGGCGAGCTCAAGCAGCTCTGCTTTTCTGGCTTCATCATTACAGTCAGCCGCCGCATCCTCGTGAGCCCTTGCACACTTTTCCGACCACGCAATAAGCCCGTTACAGACATGCTCCACGCCTTCGAGATACTGATATCTTTCCTTATCAAAGCGGTACTGCTCTTTATAGTACGCGATATCCTTAAGGCTTCCTTCAATGCCGTTTTCGACGATATACTGATAATTTGGAGCGCTATGCTGCCATTCGAAAACGATCAGATTATCGATATATTTACGGTAGAAGCTACTCTGAGCCTCAGCAAAATGCTTGTGTCCCGTTCTGTGAAAAATGTCCGCAGGAACGCCCACGTCGTTTCTGAATCGAAGCATACCCGTATATCTGTTTTGCTCTGCAATATAGACCGGCTGTGCAAGAATATATTCTATTATTCTTTTGGCGTTAAATATCGGCTCGGGGAGCGCCATATCCATAGGATCGTATTCAACCGTTACGCTCGGTTCATAGAGATCTCTTTCTCTTGAAAGCTTTGCGAGATCTATTACTCTTTGATTCATAAAAACACTCCTTCGTGATCTTTTATACACCGATTATATCATCCGTCTTATCAAAGGTAAATGCAGTATACGGTATTTTTGTACTTTTTGACACAAAATTGGCGCTACACATCTTGATTTCAGCCGCCGCATACGTTATAATGGCTTTGGGTGATATTATGGAGCAAAGATTTATAATAACCGGGATAAGTAGCGTGATAATGGTAGGAAAAGAAAAGCATCCTGACAAAATCACTTCTTTTTCTGCAAATCTCAAATCAAACGAGCTTATTTTTCAGTTTTCGGGTGACATCAACGTAAAATTCGGCAATAACTATTTTAACACCACCGAAGGAAGCGTCCGCTTTCTTCCCGAGGGTGACTTCAAGGTCTACGAAGTGGAGAAGAAGGAAAGCTCGGAATGTATCGACGTATTTTTCAAAACCGACCTGCCGATCTCAAGCGAAGCTTTTGTAATAAACGTCACAAGAGCGGAATACGTCGGTAATCTTTTCAAAAAGCTGTTCGCCACATGGATCAGCCGAAACGACGGATATTATTTCGAATGTATCTCTATTCTTTACAAGATATTTGCCGAGCTTCAGAAGAGCACTTACGTTCCCGAAACGCAATTTTCCAAAATAAGACCCGCCATAGAACTCATCCACAAGGATTTTCTCAAACGGGATATCACAAGCAGCGAGCTCGCGTCGATTTGCTCTATAAGCGAGTCCTATTTCAAGCGAATCTTCAAGGAAAAATACGCTCTTCCGCCGAAAAAATACATAATTCAGCTAAAAATCAACCATGCCTGCGAGCTTCTCCGCCTTGAGAGATACTCTGTGACGCAGATTGCCGAGATGTCCGGATTTTCCGACGTTTATTTTTTCAGCCGCCAATTCAAGGAATACATCGGCATCACGCCCACGCAGTTTATAAAAAAGTACAGGACTTCTAAATAATTAAAAGGCAATATCAAACCGATTTAGGTATCGGAAATGATATTGCCTTTTGTATTATTTTTCGCTTGATTTAGCCATATTTGCCATCATATTCTCTGCAAATATCCCATATCCTCTTGTCGGATCGTCTATCAGCACGTGGGTTATCGCGCCGATCAGCTTGCCGTTTTGGATTATCGGGCTTCCCGACATTCCTTGCACGATACCGCCCGTCAGATCGAGCAGTCTTTTATCTGTGATCCTGATTATAAAGTTCTTCACCCTTCCGTCAGCATCGCATATCTTCTCTATCTCGGCAGAATACTCACACGGTCCGTCAGCGTTTACTGTGGATATTATGGTAACCTTCCCGATTTTTACCTCGCTATGCCTTGCTATCTGCAAAAATGGCGAGCTCTTTTCTGTATCGCTAAATATTCCGCTGACCCCGCTTTTGGTGTTATCGGTAATAATTCCGATCTTTTTATCGTCAAGAATACCTCTCAGCTCGCCGGGTGCTCCCGCGCTTCCCTTTTTGATATCACCGAGCTTTACTCTGTATACCGAGCCCTTACGCACGGGCATAAGAACGCCCGTATCGGGATCGCATATTCCGTGTCCGAGACCTGCAAATGCTCCCGTTTTCGGATCCAAAAAGGTCACCGTGCCGATTCCCGCAAGGCTATCGCGCACCCAAAGTCCGCCGCGGTAAACGCCGTCGCTGTCAGAGAGCACCGGAGTAAGAATTACGCTGATATTCTCGCCCTCTCTTGTGAGCGATATTTCGAGCGGCTTTCCCTCGCTTTTTTCGATCTCGGAGATGAGAGAATCCTTATCCTCTATCTCCTTTCCGTTCACAAGGTTTATTATATCCTTTGAGCATATACCCGCATCCCGTGCGGGAGATCGCTCCTGACCGTTACTCACAACGCTCGTGATACCGACAACAAGCACGCCCTTCGTGCTTATCCGCGTGCCGAAAACATCTCCGCCTACCATCACCTTCTCCTCCACAGAGCTGCTTTCCTGCGCCGATACACACAGCCCCATAGAAACAAAGCAGACAAGGGTAGTACATACAACCAGCCAAAACGGAATTTTACTGCAGAGCAGTTGTTTTCTGCTTTTTTTCCGCATTCCTTTTACCTCATTTTTCCCTTTTTATCTTCCTGTTATTTTTTCATCTATATCATTTTGCCGCAACTTTACACAATTATAATTTACCTATCTTCTGCGATTTTATGCCTTGTAATATCTTCTTGCTGTATTCTATGGCTTGAAAAAAATCAAAAATTTTGATACGTTTATACTTTTTTACCTGCTTTAAAGCGCGGGATAAGCAGTACCGAAGCACTTTTTTCTGAATTATATTCGGGATTTGACGCTACAAGCGATGAAAGCGGAACGTTATATTTTTTGCCTATATCCCAAAGCGTTTCGTTTTTCGAGGGATAATATACTGTAAGCGGCTTTCTTATCTCTCTTTCTTCGTTTGCCGTAACCTGCGATGATCTTATCACGTCGCTCATCTCGCTCTTCCACGAGAGAACAGTTATCTCAAGGTCGTATCCCACACACAGACGGTTTTCTTCCAATCTTGCGTTCACCGAAGAAACTCTGACAAGGAAAATATATTCATCAAAATCAGCAAGCTCAGGCAGTTCTATTTCAAAATCGCCGCTGAAGCTTTGCGAGGAGAAAAGACCGTCGCGGTCCTTATACGCCACGTTTATGTAGGAATTTCCGAAAGCCGATCTCGCTCCCGACTCACCCGAAAGAGAATCGACCGTAGGATTTACCGATGAAATTATTATCTCACTGCCCTCGGGCAACATACTTTCTGTGCAGGACTCTACGCGGATCATTTTTACAGTTTTGAGCGGCTCGCTTGAAAAGCTTATCTTTTCGCTTTCATTTTTGACCGCAAACGCGGGAAGATACATATCCGAAACGTATTCGCACGATACTACCTCGGCACCGTTTAACACAAGAGTATATCCTACGTCAACCTCGATCTTATTGTTTTCTCCCGCATTTACACTCGAAAGAGAGCAGTCAGCCGAGCGTATATACGAGCAGGCACAGCACACTATACTGTCAAGTGCCGAAAATTCGCTTTCCAGAGTACGTGCAAACGGAATACGGCGGCGTACTTGTATCGGGTCTCTTTTGTCCGTCGGCGAATATATAACGTCGACGTCGATATTTCCCTTAACCGTTATACTGTTATTTTCACTTACTGTTTCGAGCACCTCACTCTTTGCATCGCAGTAGATTATCTCTTCAGCTTCACCATCGATAAAAATGTCATCCGACACCTCAAGATCTCTTTCCCATATCGAAAAAGGCTTCATATACGAGATCTTTTCGGTCTTTATCTCGTAAGACGAGCTGTTATTCCCCGAAATATCGCTTATTTCGGGCGACACCGACATATTTTTCCAGAGCTTCATATTTGCGTCTATACGGCCGCGCACGCTGACCTTACGCGGATTGACAGTCTTTACCGAAACGTTTTCAAGTATCGGACAGCAAAACAGTGAAATGTCTCCGTACGTTCCCGGATCCGAAACCGGAATACTTGACGAATAATCCTGAGTAAAGGTGACCGCGCGAAGCTTATTTTCATCGTCAAGGAAGAGCACCTGCGTGGTGAGTGCTCCGCTCATAGTTACCTTTGAGTTTTCCACAAAGCAGCTTTCGGGAGAGATATTACCCGTATAGCTTATTATTCTTCTTATATCTGCGTAAAAATCGGGAAGAATAAAATCCCGCGAGCATTCTATTATTTCTCTGCTCTTCTGAAATACGCGGGAATACACTTCAGAAGTGCCTTTAACGGACTGCGTGAAATTGTCCATATACGTTTCTCCTTAATATAAAAATATCGTTTTGTTTTTAATATATTCTGATACTGCAATATTTATTCTGAATATTTTATCAGAGTATCCCCGAATGCTTCAAATGCTCGGAAATTTTTTCGAGTGCGTTTTTCTCTATCCGACTTACGTACGAGCGCGAAATACCCAGCTTTAGAGCCACCTCTCTCTGTGTCAGCGCTTTTTCGCCCGAAAGTCCGTAGCGCAGTACGATTATTCTCCTTTCTCTTTCATCGAGCTCGTTTTCGATGATCTTCTTCACCCGCTTACTGCTCATTTTCACGAAAAGATCGTCTGCTATCGTATCATCACTGCTTATTATGTCTATGTAGGTAAGCGGATTTCCATCCTTATCCACGTCTATAGTTTCATTTATCGAGACCTCGTTCTGAAGCTTTTTTTGTGATCTGAAGTACATAAGTATCCCGTTTTGCAGGCATTTACCCGCATAAGTCGCAAATCTCGTTCCGTTTTCAACGCTGAATGAGTCTATTGCCTTTATAAGTCCTATCGTACCTATCGATATAAGATCGTCCTGACTGTCGCACGCGGTATAATATTTTTTCACGATATGCGCGACAAGTCTTAAATTGTGCAGTATGAGCTTCTCCCTTGCTTTTTCATCTCCCTGCCTCATAAGTCTGAAGCAATCGGCTTCCTCCTGCGCCGTCAGCGGTTGCGGAAAGGAGTTTATGTCATCGACACGCAAAAAGATCATCAGCATTTCCGCAAGCATTTCAAAAAAGGGCAAAAAAACACCTCCAAATACAATTATATTCAAAATCCTCTTGCGATTTTGATTTTTATACTGTATAATATATTATGCAGACAAATGTCGTTATATTTGTTTTTGAAAGGATCTTTTGTTTATGCGACTTTCGGTCATAGATATCGGCTCGAATACTATAAAAACAACGATTTTCGAAGCTAATGGCGAAAATATTAAAGAGATAGCATCAAAAACCGTGCACGCGAAGCTTTCTTCGCACATAAAAGACAAAAAGCTCTCCGAAAAAGGAATATCCGTGCTTATACACTCTGTAAACACCTTGAAGCGTACCTCGCGTCGCTTCGGATGCAAGAAGCAAAACGTTTTTGCTTTTGCGACCGCCTGTATAAGAGGTGCCGCAAACCGCGACAGGATACTTTTCCTTCTGAAAAGGTCGACCAAGATGGATGTCCGACTTCTCAGCGGCGAAGAGGAGGCTGAGCTTTGCTTCCTCGGTGCGCTTATTTCGGAAAGCTGTCCGAAAAGCGGCGTGCTTGCCGACCTCGGCGGCGGAAGCTGTGAGTTTATCGCGTTTGAGGATTCTGCTTCACAAAAAAAGGTGTCGCTCAACATCGGTGCGCTTGCTATGTATAAAAAATTCGCCTCACGAAAATATATCTCGTCAGACGAATTTGCAAATCTATCCGAATATCTGAAAAATGAAATTTCCTCGAAAGCATCCGAAATAACCCTGCCAAGCGGCGGAGATTTTATCGTGACCGGAGGCACAGCCCGCGCTGCGGCTTCCCTTCTCGAGGCACTTTTGGGAAACGATACCCTCTCCCTTCCCAAAAGAATAACTCTGTGCGAGGCGACATCGCTTTGCGAAAGGATAATTTCGGGTGAGCTTCGCGAGATCACAGAAAACACGGTCAAGGAGCGTGCCGAAACGCTCGTGCCCGGTCTCTGCGTTTTCATCAAGGCGGCAGAAGCGCTCGGAAAAGATTCCTTCACAGTTGTCAGCGGCGGTGCGCGCGGAGGATTTGCGAGCAAAATAATTTCCGAAAGAAATAACAGAAAGTGATAAAAATGAACAGTTCAAGCAGCATATTTACAGAAAACACCGAAGAACACGCATTTTTTGAAGGAATGATCTCCTTCCGTGCCGTAGTTGCGGCGATACGTGAGAAAAAGTCAGACCGCAAGATAGAAGCCGTCTATTTCGATACAAACAAAAAAGTGAAGCTCTCAAAGCATCTTTCTTACATAAAAGCGATGAGCCACGAGCTTTCTTTTCCGATATATTTCACGGAAGCCGAGGAGATTTCGGCTATGACCGATGGAAATTCGCACGGCGGAATACTTACTGTCTGCACAAAGAGGACTTACCCCACGCTCGACTCCTATGAAATGCTGAAAAAAGACGGCTTTTACATTATGCTCGATGGGGTTGAAGATCCTTACAATTTTGCTTTTTCGATACGCGCGGCTTATGCCGCAGGCGCTGACGGGCTTATTCTCCCCGAGCGAAATTGGATGAGCGCTGCAGGCACTGTATGCCGCTCGTCGGCAGGCTCAAGCGAGCTTATCGACACTATGATATTCTCTGATAAAACGCTGAAAGCCTTTAAGAGTGCGGGATACCGCATCGTATGTACGGCTCTTGAGAACTCTGTTCCGCTTAGCGAGGCGAATTTAAGTCGGCCTCTGCTTGCCGTGATTGGAGGAGAGCGGCGCGGAATATCGTCAAATATTATGTCAGATGCCGATGAGATCGTGCGAATCGAATATGGGCGTGACGATTTTAACGAATCTTTGCCTGCGGCATCGGCGTCTGCGATATTCTCTTTTGAAATACTCAGAAGAAATAGCTGAAATTTTCAGAAAAGTTTTTGAAGTTCCTAAACGATTTGCCCGCAAATCGTTTTAAACTTCTTTTCAAAAAGTTCTTTGGCGGGTCCTCAGGGCAGAGCCCTGAGATATATTAAATTAAAAATCCATTTATGAAAGGAATAAATTATGAAAATAGCAGTAGTTACGGGAGCATCGTCTGGAATGGGCAAGGATTTTGTCCTTCAGCTTGACAAAGACGAACAGTTTGACGAGATATGGGTAATAGCTCGCAGAAAAGAGCGTCTTGAGGAGCTTGTTCCGCTCACAAACGCGAAGATACGCGTGCTTGCATGCGATCTTACTCTTCCCGAGAGCATTGAAAATTACGAAAATCTTCTTAATGAAACGGGAGCAGAGGTTGCCGTCCTTGTAAACGCAGGAGGATACGGAAAATTCACCTCGTTTGAAACTATGGAATATTCGGATATTGAGGGTATGATAACTCTCAACTCACGCGTTCTCGCCGAAATGACATACAAAACGATCAAATACATGAAAGAAGGCTCGAGAATTTATCAACTCGGCTCGCTTTCAGCATTCCAGCCCGTGCCCTATATCGGTCTGTACGGCGCCACAAAGGCATTTGTGCTCAGCTTCTCGCGTGCACTTAACGTCGAGCTTAAAAATCGCGGTATCCGCGTTATGGCAGTCTGCCCCGGTTGGGTAAAGACAGAATTCTTCAATCACGCGGTCAAGGATGACACCATCAGCTATTACAACCGCTATTTCGAGTCTGCCGAGGTCGTTGAGCGTGCTATCCGCGATATGAAAAAGGGCAAGGACGTTTCTGTCTGCGGATTTTCGGTAAGAGTTCAGGTCCTGCTTACCAAGCTTCTGCCGCATAAGCTTATTATGTATATCTGGTGCAAGCAGCAGAAGAAGGTATAATTTTTGCATAAAATTTTCATGAGGCTACCGAGTTTTAGGTAGCCTCTGCGTCAAAGTTTAAACAAAATCATTAAAATTAACAGAGGGAAGGGAAAAACCATCTCAAGCGCCGAAGTTTTTTCCCTTCCCTCAAGCTC
>JAFXJH010000027.1 GCA_017532425.1 Clostridia bacterium
AGAAGAAGCATGTATCGCTATCGCTTTCGTACTTCGCGTACCAACCGTAAGTGTAGATCGCGTCATATATCACATCAAACGATTTCACTATGGGGAGAACAACGTCCTCAAAAAAGTTATTTGAATCATAAGCGGTCCATTCGCGGATCTCAAGATAGTATATAACTTCACCCGCACTTATGCGAAAGATGTAGCGATTCATCCCGGTAAGCTCTTCTTTTCTTCCTTTGTATTCGTGACCTGCATCACATACTCCGCTTATGTCATATTCGGAATTGTCCACATGGCTTTCATCATGGAGCAGCAGCCTGCCAATCGTGTCGTTAAAGTAGGAATAGTCATTTGAGATAAAGTTGAACGGTCTTGCTTCATTCATATAGATCTGAAAAGGTATCGACTCCTCGCGGTACCATTCCGATGGGACTGCCAGCTTTATGCTTCTTTCGACGTCATATTTGAATGAGCGAATTACTGCTTTTACGGGATTGCCGGTCTGATCTACAGCATACCATGTGACGTCGTTTGATTGATAATGCTCGTTTATATACTTATTGTACTCGTCGGCGCTGACCGCACTTGCTCCTATGAAGTAATTTTTATCTTCCTGATGTGCAAGAACGATGGTCGAACACTTTCCGTTTTCGAAGCTGAGACGTCCGACACCGTTATTTGCGACACCGCTCGAAAACGAGAATCTTCCGTCCTCTTTGAGCGACATGAACTGTCTGTACATTAACAGCTCGGCGCGCACCCTTCCTTTGTAGGTGTGTAGCACAAGATAGCCGTAATACTCGTTTGTGCCCATACCCAAGGAGAGGACGGCCTCATTTGTTCCGTTTTCGTCAAGGTCTGTTATCGCATATTTTGTTATATGGAATCCGTTGTCACGCAGCCAATGTGGAAGCATGGGCGAGGTACCGTCTATGTACATATTCACAGTTCCTGCAAGAACGCTCGGGATGGGGTCATCTTGCTTTTCTTTGAAGATTCGTGCCTCTTCGCTGTATTTTTCTTTTGCATTATAGATGGCATCGTGTTCCGATTGGCCTACAAGCGATATTTCTGTGTGATATTGGTATTGTGAATCGGCGCTTATATTATATCTGAGAATAACATAACGCATAGTCTTGTGCGATGCGGTAACGAATATTTCCAGATCCTCTCCGTTTCTTGCGCTTTGCATGAAGAGAATTTCCGCCTCGGAAAAATCTACGGGCAATGACAGTGTCGTTTTTATGGTGCTTCCTTTGACCTTATCATAAACGTAGAAGGATCTTCCCGATTCGTACATGTGAAAAGAATAATTGCCTATTGTTGTGTAGGGGTAATTCTTTTCTATATCTTCGGGGAACTGTGCGCTAAAATCAACATTTGATTGTCCCGCTTCAAATCTTTCTGCGCGTGCGGGCGGTGTGTATGCCGCTATTTGTTCGTCTATGGCTTTACGCTCTTTTTTTGTGAGGGTGCTTATAGATATCGGCATATTGCGCGAGTCTCCGAATGAAAACAGATAGCTTAAGTATTCTGTCTTGCCGTCCCGGTTTGCCGATACCGTAAATACGGCTTCTCCGCTTCCGGCACCGGGAGAGATG
>JAFXJH010000028.1 GCA_017532425.1 Clostridia bacterium
ATAACGATAAACGGTCAGATAGTGCTCTGCAAGGGGCTCAACGATAAAGACGAGCTCTCGCGCACGATGAGCGACCTTTACGCGCTCTATCCCGCCATCTCAAGCGTGTCTGTAGTTCCTGCAGGGCTTACAAAGCACCGCGAGGGACTCTTCCCTCTTGAGCTTTTCTCGCCCGAGGAAGCCGCAGCGGTCATTTCGCAGGTCAACTCCTTCGGTGACAAATGCCTCAGTGAGTGCGGCAGCCGAATCTTCTGCTGTGCCGATGAATTTTATCTCAGATCGAAAACTCCTTTCCCCGACGCATCATACTACGAGGATTATCCGCAGTTTGAAAACGGTGTCGGTATGATAGTTTCCATGCGCGAGGAGTTCATCGATGAGCTTGAATTTTTAGAGGAGGACTACGACACCTCGCTTGAAAAGAAATTTTCTATCGCAACCGGCGAAGCGGCGTTTGATTTTATCAGCTCGCTTGCAGATCAGCTTTGCAGGAAATGCCCGTCGCTCTGCGGAAAGGTCTACAAGATCGAAAACGAGTTTTTTGGAAAGACTATAACCGTTGCGGGACTTATCTGCGGCTGTGACCTTATATCACAGCTTCGCGGAAAAGAGCTCGGAGATACTCTCTACGTATCGTCAAATATGCTCAGAGCAGAGGGCGATCTCTTCCTTGACAATATCTCGCTTGAGGATGCCGAAAAGGCTCTCGGAGTAAGGATAGTCACAGTACCCACAGACGGATATGAATTTATAAAAGCAATACTCGATAAATAAAGTTTTTAAAGAAAGGCGGGCTGAATATGTCAAAACCCGTAATCGCAATAGTCGGACGCCCGAACGTCGGAAAGTCGACCCTTTTCAACAAGCTTGCAGGCGAACGCATTGCTATAGTTGAAGATATTCCCGGCGTGACCCGTGACCGAATCTATCACGAGGTCCAGTGGCGAGGAAAGACCTGTCTTATGATAGACACAGGCGGTATCGAGCCTAAAACAGACGACATAATACTGAAGCATATGCGCACGCAAGCAGAGCTTGCTATCGAAAGCGCTGACGTTATAATTTTTATGTGCGACATCCATTCAGGTGTTACCGCAAGCGACAGAGATATTGCAAATATGCTCCTTCGTTCGCGCACTCCGGTCGTCGTTGCAGTAAATAAGATCGACCGTGTAGGTCCTCCCCCTCCCGAATTCTATGAATTCTACGAGCTTGGATTCGACGGAGATCCCATTCCCCTTTCTTCCGTTCACGGAAGCGGCACGGGCGACCTTCTCGACGCGGTATACGACCGTCTCCCCGAATTTTCCGAAGAGGAAGAGGACGACGATCGCATAAAGGTTGCCGTTATCGGTAAGCCTAACGCGGGAAAAAGCTCGATAATAAACAAAATACTCGGCGAAAACCGTCTTATCGTTTCAAATATCGCGGGAACAACGCGCGATGCTATCGACACGGAAGTCGAAAATGAATACGGAAAATATACATTTATCGATACCGCAGGCATAAGACGCCAGAGCAAGGTCGATGACAGGATCGAAAAATACAGCGTTCTGCGCGCCAAAATGGCTGTTGAGCGAGCAGACGTATGTCTTATCGTCATCGATGCCGAGGAAGGCATAACCGAGCAGGACGAAAAGATCGCGGGAATCGCTCACGAGGCAGGAAAAGCTTCGATAATCGTCGTAAACAAGTGGGATCTTATCGAAAAGGACAACTCTACGACAAAGCGATTTACCGAAAAGATATACAATGCGCTCTCTTATATGACGTACGCGCCCCTTATCTTCGTTTCGGCAAAAACAGGTCAGCGTCTTGAAAAGCTTTTCGAGCATATAAACTATATAAACAATCAGGCGTGCACGAGGATCACGACGGGTATGCTCAACGATATGCTCGCAGATGCAACTGCAAGAGTACAGCCCCCGTCAGACAAGGGACGCAGACTCAAGATATACTATATGACTCAGACCGCGATAAAGCCGCCGTCATTTGTGCTCTTCTGTAACGATATAAGACTTTTCCATTATTCATATCAGAGATATATCGAAAATCAGCTCCGAGAAGTATTCGGATTCAAAGGTACCCCCATCAGATTCGTTCTCCGCCAGCGCGGCGACGAAACTTAAGCTGTCAAACCCATTTCAACTTAAATTTGGAGGATTTTATGAATATAGCATTATATTCTTTAACAGAAATAAAGCGTGCGGGACTGCTTACACTCAGCGGTAACGCTCATATCGCTCTTTTCATTGCAGTAGCCGTGCTTCTCGTTGTGGGATCGTATTTTCTCGGAAGTATAAACTTCGCAATATACATATCAAAAGCTGCATACAACAAGGACATACGTACCTTCGGAAGCGGAAACGCGGGAAGTACGAACGTTATGAGAACCTTCGGCACGAAAGCCGCTCTTATCGTTCTTCTCGGCGACATTATGAAGTCTTTCATAAGCGTTACCGTAACTATGCTCGTGTGCGGCATAGAGATAGCTTACCTTGCCGGTCTTTTCGCTATGATCGGTCACTGCTATCCTATATATTATCAGTTCAAGGGCGGCAAGGGCTTTGCCACAGCAGCAGGTCTCGTGCTTGCCGCAGACCCCATCGCTTTTCTCATTTGTGCGACCATATTCGTTATCATCGTAGCTTCGACAAAGTTCATATCCGCAGGATCGATGACGGCGGCTATGTTCCTTCCCCTTGTGCTCAATATGCTCTACAGAACGAGCGGAGGCATTCCGGGTGCAGTTGCGATATGCTCTGTTCTTCTTGCTGTTTTCATTGTTTTCAGACACAAAGAGAACATCTCGCGCATAATGAAGGGTGAGGAAAAGAAGTTCAGCTTCAAAAAAAGCGTCCCCACAAACAAAGAAAATGAGGGCGCGGAGACAGAAAAGGGCGCAGAGGAGCCCGAAAACAGCTCTGAAAAGGACACCGAGAACAAGTAATCTGCTGTCAGAGCCGACTTCTTAGAAAAAAACTTAAAGATTTTTCGTATTTTTTTCTGTTTTTTCAAAAATCCTCTTGCATTTTTGAAAATATTATGGTATAATCCTATTTGCTGACTTTTCGGAAGTCGCATTTACCTAAAATAATAATTATATGTATATAAAAATTGGAGGTGCAGAATATGGCAAAGTGTGATATCTGCGGAAAAGGTGTAACATTCGGACTCAGAGTTTCTCACTCTAACCGCAAAACAAACAGACAGTGGAAGCCTAACATCAGAACAGTAAAAGCTGACGTAAACGGAACTCACAAGACTCTTCATGTGTGCTCTCGTTGTCTCCGTTCCGGTAAGGTAACCAGAGTTTAATTAAGACGTACTATGCTTAATACGGCAAAATGTGAAGTGGACGAATTTTTTCGTCCATATTTGCTTTGTAGCGAAAATATCCGTAACGAGGATGAGCTTTCCCTTACCGAGTATTTTTCGGTAATAAAGCTCAGACCCTTCAGGCTTATAGGAGAGGCTGTCGCGTCACACGCAGATATGCTTATCTGCCCTATAGGCGGCAGACTTGCCGTTCACGGACTTTACTACGCCGAAAACAAAGATCTCTTTGAACAAGCTAAAATCAAAACAGTAATGGCAAACGAGTCCGCTTCTGAAAAATATCCGAACGATATTCTTTTGAACGGGCTTTTTTTGTCGCAAAATCTGTACGGAAGGATCGACAAGCTGTCCTCTCTTCTCACCGATTTCGCGTCCGAAAAGATCTTTGTCAGACAGGGATATACGCGCTGCAGCGTGTGCAAAATAAATGAAAACGCAATAATAACTGCGGATAAAACGATAGCCGATGCGGCTTCGTCGCACGGAGTGGACGTCCTCACAATATCACCCGGACACGTTACGCTCGACGGATACGACTACGGATTTATCGGCGGAGCATCCTTTACCTATCGTGACAAAATATTTTTCTTCGGAAGAATAGAAGACCACCCGGATCACCTTAAGATGCGCGATTTTGCCGAAAAACATTCGGCAAAGCTGATCTCGCTTTCTGATTTGCCGCTTTGCGATATAGGCGGAGGAGTAATATATGAAGAAACTCGAAAAGCTTTTTAAAATAAATTCAAGCCCCGAAAGCACGCAGGACCGCATAAAGCTTATAGCCTTCCGAACGGTGATAGTATGCTTTATACTGGGCATTGCCGCATTTCTCGCCTCTCTTTTTATAAATGTTTTTATGATCGCGCTGACATCGGGCGATATTTACGATTTTGACGAGATAGAATCGGCAGATATTTCGGCAGACTGTGCAATCGTCCTCGGATGCCAGGTCCTTCCGTCGGGACAGCCGAGCACAATGCTCAGACACAGACTTGAAACGGGCGCGGAGCTATATTTCAGCGGCAAGGTCAAAAAGATAATCGTAAGCGGAGATCACGGCGCAGATCACTACGATGAATCGAACAATATGAAGTCTTATCTCATTGATATGGGAATACCGTCCGAGGATATCTTTATGGACCACGCGGGATTTTCCACATATGACTCTATGAAGAGAGCAAAAGAGGTCTTCGGCGTTTCAAGTGCCATCGTAGTATCGCAAAAATACCATCTTTACAGAGCTATGTACATAGGAAAAATGAACGGGATCGAAGTGTACGGAGCATCGGCTTCACTCGAGCGATACGGAAGACAGCTGTACTACGACGTGCGCGAATACGTCGCGAGATGCAAGGACTTCGTACTAACCCTCTTTAATTTTGACCCTGTTTTTCTCGGCGATCCCATTGATATAAACGGAAGCGGAGACGTTACTAACGATAAATAAGCAAATACCCAAGGAAAAGCAATGAAATCATCTCTAATAAAAAGCATTTTATTAATTCTACTGTCACTATCTATGATACTTTGCACGCTGCCCGCGTGCAGCTCGGAAGCAGGGACGCCAAGTACTGAAGATACCGAAGCATCCGCCAATATAAATACGGGCACGTCAAACTCTCCCGATGAGCCCTCCGACACCACAGATCCTATCGAGCCAATAGACCCGTTTATTCCCAAGCCGCCCGTAGCGCCCATTCTTCCGAATCCGGAGGATTTCGTCAACATAAAGCAGTACATTCCGTCGATATTTATCGACCTGCGGTATTCGGGAACAAACAACATTCTCGGCGACAATATATACGATTACAAAGACGCATATCTACGGTTCGGAACGGTAAAAAAGCTAAATGAAGTTCAAAAGGAGCTTGAAGCACAAGGACTATCTCTCAAAATATGGGATGCTTATCGCCCGCTTGACGCGCAAAACACTCTTTCTCTCGTACTTCCCGACTATGGAACAAGTCCGACAGAAGCATATACCGCCTTCAACTACGGTGCAACGCTCTCTCTTACGATAGTCAGATCGGACGGAAGCGAAATTCCGATGCCATCAGACTTTGACGCTTCGGGCAAAGCGGCAGACCGTTATTTCAGCGATCTGCCCGTAGAAGCCGCGATAAACGCCACCCTTCTCGACACGCTTATGCAAAAGCACGGATTTGAGCATTATCTCGCAAAATGGTACAGATATTCGGACGCCAATGCTGAAATATATAAAATATCTCCGCAAACGTCGATAAACGAAAACGGTCTCTGCACTTTATCCGAAAAGTGGACGATAGAGCACGAGTCGTCTGCCCCTTTCTTCTCTGTCGGAGAAGACAAAAGCAGTAAAGCTATCGCGCGCGGAGAGACGGTCGAGCTTCTTTTCTTCAATCACGGTCAGGCTTATATCAAATATGACGGCTCATACGGTCTTGTTTCGGCTTTACATCTTGTGAAAAAGTCGGATGAATATTACAAAAACGATCTTCTTTATATAGAAGCAAAAGACGAATATTCCTACTCTGATATGACACGCGACGCAAAGCTACTGAGCGAAAAATATCCCGAATTCATAAAGCTTTCTTCGATCGGAAAGAGCGAGGAAAAGCGCGATCTTACCCTTATTCTTCTCGGAAACCCCGATGCCGAGATCAATATTATGATACAGGCAAGCATACACGCGAGAGAATTTATCACTACGACCGTGCTTATGTCACAAATAGACTATATGCTCAAAAACGTCGATAAACAATACGAGCTTACGGGACTGACCTTCCGCGAGATGCTCGATAAAATATGCTTTCACATCGTTCCGATGTCAAATCCCGACGGCGTAGAGATAGTTCAGACCGGCGTGATATCTTCTCTTTACAAAGGAAACAGAAAGGGCGTTGACCCCCGTTTGTGGAAGGCAAACGCCAAGGGAATCGACCTGAACGCCAATTTTGATGCGCTTTGGGAAAACTACAGATCCCCGTCCGGACCTTCTCCCGAAAGATACAAGGGCAAAAGTCCCGAAACTGCCGCAGAAAGTAAGGCTCTCGCAAATTATATACGAAAAAATCCGATAGATATAACGCTCAGCTACCACACTATGGGCTCGGTAATATTCTGGGATTTTCCCGACCGGGACAAGATCAACGCTCTCAATCTTTCTCTGACAGCGGCAATCGTACGCGAGTCGGGATTTTACCCTTTCAGCGATCCCACGACCTGCGCCGGATTCCGTGACTGGGCGATACTTCAGGGTATCCCCTCGCTCACCGTTGAGATGGGCGTAGGCAAAGTGCCGAGTGTCTTCTATGAATTTTCCCAAATATGGGCAAGAAGCAAAGATATAATATACGAAACGGCTGTCTGGGCACTTGAAAACGAAAACAAGCTTCCGAATTACGCAAAATAACGATATCATATTTCATTTTGAAAGGACATTCGGCTATGAAAGATCTTGCATATTTCGACAAAAACTTCAAAATAGACCCGAGAATCGACCAAAAAATTCTCGAAAGACTTGATTTTTTCGATCCTATGGAAAGCCCGTTTGAAATAAACGGACTGCTTTTTGAAAACGGCCGCTTCAGAAGAGTTCCCGAGCAAGTGGCAAAAAGCACAAGCGAGGGCGTTTATAACCTTCACACCAACACAGCAGGCGGAAGAATCCGCTTTACGTCCGACACGCGCTTTGTCGCAATCCGCGTAAAGCTGCCCGCAACGCCGGGAATGCCGCATATGACTCTACTCTGCAACTCGGGATTTGATCTTTACGCTTCTGATATTGACGGAGAAAACAAGAATGAACGCTATTTCGGTTCGCTAATTCCCCTTATGGGATACAAGGAAGGATACGAGGCTATCGTCGCCCTGCCTGACAAAAAAATGCGCTCGTTTACCATAAATATGCCTCTTTACCACAACGTTGACGAGGTATACGTTGCGCTTGAAAAGGGCTCTGCTCTTTCTTCACCCACACCGCTTATTCAGCCTCCCGTAGTATATTACGGCTCTTCGATCACGCAGGGCGGATGCGCAAGCCGTCCCGGAGCATCGTATCAGGCGATCATCCACCGCAAAATACCCTACGATTATATAAACCTCGGATTTTCGGGAAATTGCCGTGCAGAGGAAGCTATGATAGACTACATCAGCTCGCTTGATATGAGCGTTTTCGTATACGACTACGACCACAACGCGCCAAATCCCGAGCATCTGCGCAAAACTCATCTGCGCGGATATGAATACATCCGCAAAAAGAACCCCGATTTGCCTATTATAATGATGACAAGACCCAAGTATTATCTTAACAGCGACGAGCTCGAGCGTCTTGACATCGTAAAAAAGACCTTTGAATACGGCATCGGAAACGGCGACAAGAATCTTTATTTCATCGACGGACGCGAGCTGCTTGACGAGGAAACACGCGAGATCGCCCTTGTTGACAATACTCATCCCGCCGACACAGGCTTTAATTCGATGGCAAGAAGACTTCTGCCGGTTATAAAAGAGGCACTTAATATATAGGAAACTTTTTGAAAATTTCTTTTCCCTTCGACTTAGGGCTCTGCCCTAAGAACCCGCAAAGAAACTTTTTGAAAAAAGTTTCTTTGATCTTCAAAAACTTTTCTAAAAAAAGTCAGTTCTTTCTTTTCAGCAAAGTTTTTGGAAAGGTGTCGGAAAACCTTTTTTCTAAAACAGGGCTCCTCCCCGAGAACCCGCAAAGAAACTTTTTGAAAAAAGTTTCTTTGATCTTCAAAAACTTTTCTAAAAACAAGTTTATTCTTTACTTTTCAGCAAAGTTTTTGGAAAGGTGTCGGAAAACCTTTTTTCAAAAAGCAGGGCTCTGCCCTGAGAACTCGCAAAGAAACTTTTTGAAAAAAGTTTCTTTGATCTTCAAAAGCTTTTCTAAAAACAAGTCAGTTCTTTCTTTTCAGCAAAGTTTTTGGAAAGGTGTCGGAAAACCTTTTTTCAAAAAGGTTTTCTGACAAAAAATCACCCGAAAGTGAGTAAAAAGCTCATTTTCGGGTGATTTTATTTATAACTACTTATTTTGCGGGAAAGCCGTCGGTCATTTCGGTTTTTCCGTCGGCGAATATCCAAAACGCTTCTATACCGAGCTCTTCGCAGATTTTTTTGCCGCTTTCAAGGTCGGATATAAAAAGTGCCGTAGACATAGCGTCAGCAAGAGCGCTGCTGTCTGCCATTACCGTGACAGACACAAAATAATTTGCGGGCATATAGGTTTCGGGGTCGATTATGTGGTGATATCTTTCCGTGCCGACCGTGTAATATCGCTGATATGACCCGCTCGTTACAAGTGAGGCATCGGATATTTCAGCTATAGCGGGATAGGAGCTTCCGCCGTTTGGATCACTTATTCCGACAGCCCATTTTTCGCCGCTCGGCTTGCTTCCGACCGTACAGATATTTCCGCCCGCGCTGATTATTATGCCGCTGTAGCCGAGTGCTTTAAGCTCTGCGGCAGCCTTTTCAACCGCATATCCCTTCGCAAGCGCACCGACGTCAAGAGATACTTCTTCATCGCTTATATAGATCTCGCACTTTTCGCTGTCAAGCTTGACAGCACTTATATCGCACTTGGCCGCCTTTTCTGCAAGAAGCGCCTCGCTCGGAAGAGAGGCATTTTCGGGATCGCCGATTCCCGCCTCGCGGTATTCGTGCCATACACGAAGCAGGCTTCCCATAGCGATATTGACCTTTTTACCGGTGATTTCACATATTTCAAGTGCATACGAGATAAAATCTACAAGCTCGCGATCGACCGTAAGCGCACTCTTCCCTGCGTTTTTATTAACGCTGCAAAGATTGTTCATTCCCCTGTATTCGTTATATATATCAAAAAGCTTGTGGTAATAATCAAGCCTTTCGGAGAGGGTCTCCCACATTTTGTCAAACTCTTTCTGAGACATGTACGCGCTGACGGTAGTAACAGTATCAAACCAATCGAACGAGGTCTTGCTTATGGGGTGCAAAGGCGTGCAGGAAACAAGCACATAGGAGAGCATGCAGAGTGTCAGAATAAGAGCTATCAGAGACAACAAAGCTTTTTTGGCAGAGGGCTTGATCATTCTCACGCGTGTCACACACCTTTCGCAGATAATATTGCATATTACGATTATATCACCGATAATCTGCCCTGTCAAGCATATTTTCGACGGCTTTTTCACCTTATTGACAATAAATTTGTATGTCTCGGTAAAATTTCTATTGACAGTAGGAAAAGCTCGTGATATAATATATCGTTATCTTTATCGGACATAAAGTGCCCGACAGAGATCATTATTCAAAGGATGCAAATATGGAAAACAAAATCAGCAAACCAAAAATAGCTCTTCTTTGTGACTACGGACTTGACGATGCTGCTGCGACGGCTTTTATACTCGAGCGCAGGTATATGTTTGACAAAATAAGTATTCTCCCTATCGGCGGAAATATGCCTCTCAGCGTCTCTATGCACAACGCAAAGCGCGTTATCAGCAACTTCGGCGGACCGCTCGAAAACGTTATTCTCGTTGACACCTCTCCTGTAGCACAGCCCGAAGAAAATCTTGTTGAGATCCACGGAAAAGACGGTATAGGCGATATTTTCTCACCCGTTTACGAGGACATCGTAAGCACGGTAAAATATGAAGAATTTATAGAGTCGCTTACAGACGAGATCATAGTAAGTCTCGGACCGTGCACGGTAACAAAAGATATTCTTGAAAGGTCACCCGATCACGAGCTTATAATTATGGGCGGAAATATTTCCGAGGAGCCGAATTACGGCGATTATGAATTCAATCACGGTATGGATCCCGATGCATTTTCTTACTGCACACGCTATAAGCACACGATACTGACTCTTGACTCGTGCAGAAATCCGCTGTGCGACTTTTCAAAGATCGAAATGCCCGGAAATTCTCTGCTTGAAAAATTCGCAAGAAAGGCTGTAGTACTATCTCAAAGGCGCGAGGAAGAAAGCTGTTATATATACGACCTCATCGCTGTGCAGTATCTCTTTTTCCCCGAGCGCTTTGAAAAAGAAGAAAAGACAGACAGCTTCGGAAACAAACTCAGCACGGCGTTTTACAAGGCAAGCCGCCCGATAATAAATTTCCAGTAAAAGCAACCGAATATATAAAGTATTTACATTAACTCATTCACGAAAGGCTGAAACCACAGATGGTAAAAATCACAGATCACGGTATATTTTACCGCCACGGCGAGATTTCCGACGTAAGAGGTATGTCGAAAGAGGAAGCTCGCAGAAACACTATATCTTATTCTATTTTAAACGCGCATAACCTGTCAAAAAATCCCGATTACCTCAATATCAGATTCGATGCTATGGCATCTCACGATATAACGTACGTCGGAATCATTCAGACCGCCAAGGCAAGCGGACTTAAGGAGTTCCCGCTTCCCTACGTTCTTACAAACTGTCACAACTCGCTTTGCGCAGTAGGAGGAACGATAAACGAGGACGACCACCTTTTCGGTCTGTCTGCCGCAAAGAAATACGGAGGTATCTACGTTCCCGCACATCAGGCTGTTATCCATTCCTTTATGCGTGAAAACTTCGCAGGATGCGGAAAAATGATCCTCGGATCTGACAGCCACACAAGATACGGCGCTATCGGCTGTATGGCTATAGGCGAGGGAGGTCCCGAGCTTGTAAAGCAGCTTCTCAAGCGTACTTACGATATAAAATATCCCGATATCATCTGCGTTCACCTCACGGGCGCTCCCCGCAAGGGCGTAGGTCCTCAGGACGTTGCGCTTGCTCTTATCGGTGCGGTATTCAAGTCGGGCTTTGTAAAGAACAAGGTGCTTGAATTCGTAGGCGAGGGTATTGCTTCCCTTCCTATGGAATTCCGTAACGGCATCGACGTTATGACCACCGAGACCACCTGCCTCTCTTCGATCTGGGAAACAGATGAAAAGACAAAAGAATATCTTACACGCCACGGAAGAAAGGAAGATTACTACAAGCTTGCCCCTCACGGAACGGCTTATTACGACGGACTCGTTGAGATCGATCTCTCAAAGGTAGAGCCGATGATCGCTCTTCCCTTCCATCCGAGCAACGCTTATACTATAAGAGAATTTCTTGCAAACGCTCCCGAAATACTCGCAAATACCGAAAAGACCGCAGTAGAACAGCTCGGTATTCCCGAAGGACGTCTTGATCTGCAGAGCAAGTTCTACGACGGAAAGATGCACGTAGATCAGGGTGTTATCGCAGGATGCGCCGGCGGTACCTTTGATAACCTCACAGCCGCTGCCGATATCCTCCGCGGCAAGAGCACCGGAAACGGCGCGTTCTCCCTTTCGGTATATCCCGCAAGCCAGCCCGTTCTTCTCGAGCTTATGAAGACGGGTGTAGCACAAACTCTCGTAGAGTCGGGCGCAACACTGCGTACCGCATTCTGCGGACCTTGCTTCGGTGCAGGTGACGTTCCCGCGTGCGGCGGACTTTCCATCAGACACTCTACAAGAAACTTCCCCAACCGCGAGGGCTCAAAGCCGAGTGACAATCAGATCGCGGCAGTAGCTCTTATGGATTCGCGTTCCATCGCGGCAACTGCGGCAAACGGCGGAATCCTCACTCCCGCAGATGAATTCGAGGGTGATTTCACAGCTTATGATTACAGCTTCGACAGTAGAGTTTACGACAACCGCGTTTACAACGGTTTCGGCAATCCCCAGCCCGAGGTAGAGCTTGTTCTCGGCCCGAACATCACAGACTGGCCTGAAATGCCCGCTCTTGCAGATAACGTGCTTATCAAGGCAGTTTCTATCATAAACGATCCCGTTACAACAACCGACGAGCTTATCCCGTCGGGTGATACCTCTTCTTACCGCTCCAACCCGATAAGACTTGCACAGTTTACGCTCTCACGCAAGGATCCCGAGTACGTTTCCGAGGCTAAAAAGGCGCTCGAGACTCCCGCGCAGTGCATTCTCGACAGAGTTTCGGCACTTCTCGGCAAAGCTGTTACGGCATCCGAGCTTCAGATAGGAAGCACGGTCTGCGCTCTTCGTCCGGGCGACGGAAGCGCGCGTGAGCAGGCGGCATCCTGTCAGAGAGTTCTCGGCGGAACAGCAAATATCGCGCTCGAATACGCAACAAAGCGTTACCGCTCCAACCTTATCAACTGGGGTATGCTCCCCTTCACATATAGGGGCGAACTCAGAGTTGAAAAGGGCGACTATATTTTCGTTCCCGGCGTACGCGAAGCGGTAGTTTCGGGCAAGGAAAAGGTAGACGCTTACGTTATAAACTGCGAAAAGACAGAAAAGATCGAGCTTCTTCTCGAAAATCTTTCGGCAGGAGAGCGAGAAATACTCTCTGACGGCTGTCTTATCAACCACTACGCAAAATAAAATCAAATAAACCCTTAATACTTATGACGAAAAGGAGATTCGGACATGAAAAATATCGGTTTTGAAAAGATCAACATCACAGACGGCTTTTGGAAGAGCCAGCAGGATATCGCCAAAAACGCTTCTATCTACAGCGTTTACAACAGATTTGAAGATACCGGCAGATTCGAGGCTCTCAAGATGAACTGGAAGGAAGGCATGCCCAACCGCCCGCACTTCTTTTGGGATTCTGACGTTGCAAAGTGGATAGAATCGCTTGCTTACATTCTTGAAAAATCGCCCTGCGACGATCTTGAAGCCAAGGCTGACGAAATGATCGACAATATCGCCGCAAATCAGAGCGAAAACGGTTACATAAACAGCTATATGGCTTATTTCGAATCGGACAAGATATTCACAAACCGTGACAGACACGAGCTTTATACTATCGGCCACCTTACCGAAGCGGCTATCGCTTACCACGAGCACACAGGAAAGCGTAAGCTTCTCGACTGTATGGAAAAGTGTCTTGATCTCGTATACAACGTATTCGTAAAATACGATGCGGCAAACTTCGTAACACCCGGTCACGAGGAGATCGAGCTTGCACTTGCCAAGATGTATAACTACACGGGCGACAAAAAGTACCTCGAAATGGCAAACTTCTTCGTTGACAACCGCGGTCTTCACAGAAAGAGCGAAAGCGCAAACCCAGCCGCACCCAAATATTCGCAGTCCCATCTCCCCGTAAGAGAGCAGACCACGGCAGAGGGTCACGCCGTAAGAGCGGTATATCTCTACACAGCTATGGCAGACCTTGCATATATAAATAACGACAAGGAAATGCTCAAGGCCTGCGAAACCATCTTCTCTAACATCGTAAACAAGAGAATGTATATCACGGGCGGAATCGGCTCGACCGCTCGCGGAGAAGCCTTCACAAAGGACTACGACCTTCCCAACATTATGGCTTACACCGAAAGCTGTGCGGCTATCGGACTTATTATGTTCGCTTCGAGACTCCAGCAGATATCCGTAAATTCGATCTACGGCGACGTTATCGAAAAGGCACTTTACAACGGATTCCTTTCCGACAAATCGCTTGACGGAAAAGCATTCTTCTACGAAAATCCGATCGAAATACCGCCTGCAGCCTCCAAGGTTGACGACGTAAGATATCCCATAACCCAGCGTCTTGAGGTATTCGGATGCTCTTGCTGTCCTCCCAACATAACAAGACTTCTCGCATCGATCGGAAATTATCTCTACACAACAGACGAAAACACGGTATACTGCCATCAGTATATGACCTCCGACGCTGAAATAGAGCTCGGCGGCAAAAACATAAAGATCACGCAGAAAACAGACTATCCGAGAGACGGAAAGGTCTCCATAACATGCAGCGGTGCAGATACCCGCCTTGCAGTACGCGTACCCGGATGGTGCGATTCCTACAAGGGACAGACACAGAACGGATATCTCTATCTCGACGTTAAGGACGGTGAGACAGTCAATCTTGAGTTCGAAATGGTAACACGTTTCATGAGCGCAAATCCCAGAGTAAACGAGGATATCGGTAAAGCGGCTCTCACTCGCGGCCCTATCGTATTCTGCCTTGAAGAGGTTGACAACGGTCCTCTTCTCAGAACCTTCCGCTTTGACGTAAACACAAAGTTCGAGCTCGGATATGACGATAAGCTTAACGTTATCACCCTCACGGGCGATGCAAAGAAGCAGATCGTAGATCTTGAAAACGAATCTCCGCTCTACTACCGCACAAGTGAATGCAGATTCGAGGATGTAAAAGCCAAGTTTATACCCTACTACGCATTTGCAAACCGCGGCGAAAGCGAAATGGCAGTATTTGTAAACATTATTTGACATATATGACCTGAGTTTCACAAAGAAAGAGGTAAAAAAATGATCAGAGTAACTGTATGGAATGAATATTTCCACGAAAAGACACACGCACACGTTAAAGAGATCTACCCCGAGGGTATGCACAAGGTCATCGCGGATTTTCTTGCCGCTGACGACGTCGTAGTCAAGACCGCAACACTTGACGATCCGAACTGCGGTATCACCGAAGAGGTTCTTAATAATACGGACGTTCTCCTTTGGTGGGGTCACGCAAAGCACGGCGCAGTTCCCGACGAGGTTGCAGAAATGGTTCAGAACGCCGTTCTCAAGGGAATGGGAATCATCTTCCTCCATTCGGGACACCACTCCAAGCCCTTCCGCCGCCTTATGGGTACTCCTGCAAATCTTTGCTGGCGCGAGGACGGCGACCTTGAGAGAATCTGGGTAGTAAAGCCCTCTCACCCTATCGCGCAGGGACTTCCCCGCTACTTCGAGCTTGAGCACGAAGAGACCTACGGCGAGCCCTTCGACATTCCGGAACCCGACGAGCTTGTATTTATGGGTTGGTTCTCGGGCGGCGAGGTATTCCGTTCGGGATGCTGCTACCGCAGAGGAAACGGAAAGATATTCTACTTCCAGCCCGGTCACGAAACCTTCCCCAACTACTACAACGAGTACGTTCAGACTGTTATCAAGAACGCTGTACGCTGGGCAAATCCCGATTACAGAGTAGACGCTCTTATCGGTCCTCACGTAAAGAAGATCGGAACAGGCGACAATTACGTTATCGGATAATAGATTTAATTGTATTTTATTCAGGGAACTTTTTTCAAAAGTTCCCTGAAGCTCTCAAAAGCCTTTTAAAAACAAAAAGCTTACTGATTGCCCAACTTCCCATAAGGAAGTTGGGCAGTTTTATTCGCCTGCAGCGAGTTCTATTGCTACGCAGTGATATTAGGCTTACGCTGAGTGATATTTGCTACGCAAGTTTTGGAAGGCGAATAAAATACCACTGAAGCCGCAAGGCTTCAATAACACTATTGCACCAGCAATAATATAACTCCAACGAAGTTGGAATATAACTCTTGCTTTCTCTGCCGATTGGTGTTATAATGATACGGGTGATGTAAACGGACGAACTGAAAAATCGCAAGACCACTCGGTTGAAAGGTGTGGACTATAATCGGAATCAAGCCGTGTTTCTCACGATATGCACGAAAGAAAGGCGCTGCGTTCTTTCTCGTATTGTAGGGACCG